>CAZOTP010000040.1:0-16417 GCA_964582655.1 uncultured Pirellulales bacterium
CATCGATCCATTCGGCGGCAGAGAGAATCGGTTCGCGGTTGTACAGGTAGAGGGCGGATTCAATGCTGTCGGCATAACTGTCAGCGCTTTCGTGGGGCCAGCGGGGATACAGGTAGTGGGATTTTAAATTCGACAACGCCTCCACCACCGCCTGGCGGTAGCGTTCAACGCCATCGATCATATAGACGGTGTAAAATCCGTTGTAAATATAACCCCAGGTATCCCAGACCTCGTGGTCGTGTTCACTGGTAACGAGGTTGACCCAGCCGTAGAAAAGTCCGTATTCATCACGGCCCTTGGCAAGAATGGCGTCATACAATTCATGGAGCGGCTGCTGATAGGCCTGCTTTTTTTCCGGACGATGAAAATGGACGGCGAGATAGAGCTCCGAAAGACCGTTGACGATTTCTCCGCCGTGGTCCCGGAGCAGAAGCGGAGCATTTTCACGGACGGGATTTCGATCGAACAGATAGAAATCCCCGATCCGGATGGCGTAATCCAGGTATTCGCTCTCGCCGGTCATCCAGAACAGGCGCGAAAGCGCCTGCAGGAGATCGCCGTTGACTTCGTGGCTGTCGGAAGGAATCGCGCCGTAGGGAGTTTCGAAGGATGCGTTGCGGCAGATGTCCAGCACAATGCCCTTCATGCGGCGGGACCAGGGACAATCGCCGAGCCATTCGGTGATGGGGAGCAGGCCGTCCTTAACATATTCAGCCCCGCCGAAAACAATGCGGGCAATGTCCTCCTCCTCATAGAGAAAACCCTGTCTGGCAAAATCATACGTGTCGGGAATGTTGCCCAGCCGGCTGGTCAGCCGTTGTTCGGTCTGGAGCATCTCCTGCATGCGGCCTTCCAGCATGCCACGGTCCGTCAGGGCGCAGGTAAGAACCAGGAAGGGATAATTATCCGCCGCCGCGTTGTGGGGGTCCCAGTAGAGTTTTTCCTTTGCCGGCGGTACGCTGCTGGGAATCAGACCCGAGCGGGAATCGGCTTTTGCCAGCCAGGCGTTTCTGTACTGGACACAGCGCCCGAAGGCTTCCGCGGCTTTCCCGGCGTTTTCGCGGGCCCGGGTAAAACAGCGTTCTTCCGAGAGCGACCATCGGGCGGTGGGAGCGGGCGCGCAGGAAGAAACCAGGACAACCAGAAGAACCAGATTCAACGTGTGCATATGCGGCTCCTATTTTGCAAACCGGGGCGGTGCCTGAAACGCTTTGTTGCAAATCCCCTTGCGGCCAGCGATTATTTTTCTCCGGCAACCGCTTCGGCGATGTTCAAAGCGTGGTCCTTGATCCGGCGGTAGGCGTTGAGAATATCCAAAAAAGCCAGGCTCCGCAGGGCCGTTGTCTGCCCCGCGCTCATCCGCTCGAGATGATTGGTGCGGAATTCTTTCATGGTATGGGTGATCGCCTTTCCGCGGGTTTCGGCCTTGTTGAGAATATCGCGGTTCTGCTCCGCGACGGCAACATTCACAAATACCAGATACTCCATCACCTGGTCATGCAGTTCGAGGATTTCCTTTTTGGCTTCGGCGGAGAATTGCTGCTGGGCAGTTCGGATTTTCAGATTCAATTTAAGAATATTGACAATATAGTCGCTGATGGATTCGTATTCATCCGCCATGCGAAGCTGCTGGCGGCATTCCTCGGCAATCTCGAGCGACAGATTCCCGGTTATCATCTGCTCCAGATATTCGGAGATTTCCTTCTGAACCACGTCAAGTACGCGTTCGCGGTTGAAGATTTTCTCCTGCGCCTTTTCGTCGGCATTCTCGGCAAGAAGTTCGTCCCGGAGCACTCGCATCATCTTTTCCGTGCCTTCGGCCATCTTCAAAATCTCCTTGCGGGACTGCTCCACGGCAATCGAAGGCGTTTCCAGCATGCGAATATCCAAAATGGTCAGATGGGGGATTTCCTTGTGAACCTTGTCCGGGACAATCGCGGTAAGAAGTCTGGCGAGGATACTGACAAAGGGGAGAAAAAGAAGAACATTGACGATATTGAATCCGCTATGTGTGGCGGCGATGGCCTGGAGGGCATAGGGATAAGTCGCCGCGGTTTCCGTATAAGAGGGGGTTCCGGGATCGGTCCCGACAAATTTTGCAACCAATCCGATATAAAATGGAAAAATGGCCGTAATCCAGAGTACGCCGAGAACGTTGAACATAAAATGCGCGTAGGCGGCGCGTTTGGCATTGGTTCCGGCGTTGAGTGAAGCCAAAATCGCGGTCACGGTAGTTCCGATATTTTCTCCCAGAACCAGAGCGCCGGCCTGCCGGTAGTTAATAATTCCCGTAAAGGCCAACCCCATGGTAATCCCGACGGTGGCGGAGGAGGACTGCACAATCCCCGTAATCAGAGCGCCAACCAGGCAGCATTTAAGTACACCCAAATAGCTGTCCGCTTGGAAGCGGGAAAACCACTCCACGACTTCCGGCATGTTCCGCAGAGGGGAAAAACCGTTTTTCATCAGTTCCAGACCGAAAAAAACCATCCCCAACCCCATGAGCGCCACGGCAGTATAGCGAAGTCGTTCTCGTTTGGTAAACAGAAACACGATCGCGGCTAATCCCAGAATCGGTAAACCGTATTTTCCGATATCGATAACAGGAATCCAGGCGGTAATGGTGGTGCCAATGTTGGCGCCCATGATGACCCCGATGGCCTGCTGGAGACTCATCAGCCCGGCGTTGACCATGCCGACCACCATAACCGTGGTGATGGAGCTGGATTGAATGATGCATGTCACGCCCGTGCCTACGATACAGGCGATGATGCGGTTATTGGTGATGGCATTGATGAGTTTCCGCAGTCGTTCGCCGGCGACGGCCTGCATCCCGTCAGACATGTGCTTCATGCCCAGCAGAAAGATCCCCAGCCCGCCAACGACTTCAAAAATGATTTTACAGACTATCGGTGTTTCCATCTTGTTTTTCTAAATGCAGTCCTGCTCATGGGTTATATAAAACCACGATATACCGTCAACCATCCAGACCCCCGGCTTCATCGAACCTGAGCGAAATGCTAATCCAAAATACCAGACGGGGCAAGAGCTTTTTGTCCAGACGCTCCCTTTTGTTTTCTCCCGGATTTCCCTGTTTACTCAGGGCATCTTGAACAAATGCCCGGCAGGCTTGACGGTCAGAACAGGACAGGGGGCTTTTCGGACCACTTTTTCGGCCGTGGAGCCCAGAAGCATCGTCGCCAGCGCCGATCGTCCGTGAGTCGCCAGCACAATCAGATCTATCTGTTGGTCCCGCGCGTAATTCACGATTTCCGCGAAGGGGTTGCCCAGAACAACCGCTTGATGAATCGTTTCAGTTTTGCCGGGTAGATTCTGTTCCAGAAATTTTCGCATCTGCGCGCGGCCGCTCTCTAAAAGCTCCTCGTAGGGAATCGCGGCGGGAAGCACATTTTCCCCGGACGGAGCCCAATATTGAAACGCCTCATCCACAACATGAAGGCAGTAAAACTGGGCGCCAAACCGCTCCGAAAGATCGATCGCCCAGGGCAGCGCGGAGATCGAAAAATCGGAAAAATCGGTCGGATAAAGAACTTTGCTCACATGCGTCATGCCGACACCTCCTGCACAAGGACTTTCTTGAACCTTGAAAACAGGCCCGCAGATATCTATAATATTGTATCCGCTGATTTCCGGCGGGTCAATACCCCATCCAGAGCGCGGGATCGGGATCTTCGCCCGAACCGAAACCTACAAAAAACCGTCTGACGGCACAACCGGAAATGCCACGGAACCGGACATTCCGCAAAGGCCGACCGAACGGCGTCTTTCAGACTGATCGGCTAAAACGCCCAGCAAAACGCTGGCGGCGCCGGTGAACGATAAAAAACAGACCGACGCCGTTGGTGGCCCCCCCATAGGGATGAAGACCGGGAAGGAATCGCTGATCGAGATAGGAAATCAGGCTGTGTTCGACGGAATAATCGCCTTTGCCAAATGGGATGGCTTGGCCGTTCGGATTCATTTCAGCGCCGATACAAGCCAAGGCCGCCCAATAGCCAAGTAAAATGGCGGCAGTCCAAATCACCTGAGAGCGAATCGAAAAAAACAACGCGATCAGTGCGGCGATGAAATAACTTCCTCCGATCAGGGTAAGAACCGCCGACCATCGCATCTGATCCCACTGAAAACGCAAGATCCCCTCATAGATCAATCCCAGCGCGATCAGAGCCGCGGTTCGTTTGAAAAAATGAATCGCAATTGGACCGCGGGTTTCTCCCCGCTGTTTGCGCCGCGCGATGGTATAGGGAAGAACCACTCCCATCAGCAGCATAAACAAGGGGAAAATCAAATCATAACAGTGAAACCCTTCCCACTTCACGTGTTCGAACTGCTGGTCGAGCACCCGCATTACAGGGGTATCCCGCAGTTTTGCGCAATCGTGAATCAGCGTGCTGCCGCCGATAATCCAGAACATATCGAAGCCGCGCAGCGCATCCACCGACAATAACCGATCCGGGGTGTTTCCTGCGGCCCCTTTTTTCATCTCCGCGGCATTGGTGTCATGACCATCGGACATGAACGGGGTCTCCGTATCAAATCCGCATCATTCCATGCGGATTCTTTGATATAAATCCTTGGCGCAGCGCAGCAGCGGTTCCAGTTCGGCCAGGGGCATCATGCACGCCGCGTCACTCAGCGCCGTTTTCGGCGAGGGGTGGGTTTCGATAAAAAGTCCGTCCGCTCCGGCGGCGATGGCGGCACGGGCAAGAACGGCCGCCAGTTCCGGTGATCCTCCCGAACTGCTCCCCAGACCGCTGGGCTGCTGGGTGGAATGCGTCGCATCCATGACCACCGGATACCCCAGCTGCTGCATCAGGGGAATGCCCGTCATGTCGCAGACCAAACGGTTATACCCAAAACTGCTGCCCCGCTCAACGAGAGTGATTTTCGAATTGCCGCTTTCCGTGATTTTCCCGATGACATTTTTCATGTCCCAGGGTGCCATGAACTGGGCTTTTTTCACCTGCACGGGCTTTCCCGTTTTCGCGGCGGCTGCCAGAAGGTCCGTTTGCCGGCAGAGAAACGCGGGAATTTGAAGCATATCGACTGCCTCCGCGGCAGGTTTTGCCTGCTCCGGAAGATGAATATCCGTCACCACGGGAACCGAAAATTCCTTGCGAATCGAGGCAAGAATCTCCAGTCCCTTCTCCAGACCCGGCCCCCGGAATCCGCTGATGCTGGAACGATTCGCTTTATCGAAGCTGGCCTTAAAAACGTACCCAATCCCGATTTTTTGGGTCAAATCGAGTAAAAACCGGGCTATTTCCCGGCAAATTGGATCATTTTCAATCACGCAGGGACCGGCAAAAAGGACCAGTCCGCGGTTATCGCCAATCCGAACGGATTGTACCTGGGCATTGCCGATTTCAAAGAATTTCATGCAGAACCTCAATTCTTCCTGTGGAACACAGGGATATTATCTCAGGAGCCATCGTTTCAAATGATAAAACCGGACAGGAGGACACCATTCCATCCCTTCCGGCGGAGGAGGCGTAAGTACTTTAGCCGCCGCGTGTAATACGCTGATCCGCAAGGGAAGAGACGGTCCCGGATCACCGTCGATTTGAACGGCGGTTTCAGGATCCGGACTTGTGATTTCCACCGTACGGCATCGCTTCCGGATCACATTTGGATTCCGTTCCGTACGACGTAGAATGGTAAGTCCGGAAAGAAGAAGCAATTCCCTTCTCCGTTTGCATTTATAAATCGTTACATCGAGTTTCCCATCGCCGCAATCGGCGTGGGGAGTAATCTTCAGACCTGCGGCGTATCGGCCTATATTCGCTACAAAAACCAGAGCATGATCGTCACAAATTATTTCCCCATCAGCAATTACACGAAGACGAGGAAACTGGTGCTCCCAGAACGTCCGGCAGATCGGCCAGATATATCCGGCCGGGGTGATGTGCCCGGAACGATTCTGAACAACCCGTCGAACCACCTCGGCATCAAATCCCACCCCAACGATGGCCATAAAATGCTTGTCATTGGCCTGCCCCAGATCCAAATCTCGTATCTTTCCATGCTCCAGGGCCTCTCGGGTGAGCAAATGGGAACCATCCAGCCCAAGTTCTGTTGCCAGAAGGTTTTCCGTTCCGCGCGGAACGATTAAAAGCGGGATTTCAGAACCGGCCATCGCTTCCACAACCGTACGTACCGTGCCATCGCCGCCGGCAACAATAATCGCATCGCACGAAGCCTGAATGGCTTTTTTGGCCAATACTCCGGCGTGTTCAAGGCTCTGCGTCAACTCGATTCGGATATCCCACCCATTTTTCCGAAGGGTATCCCGGAGGTAACGGATACAGGAGAGGTCCACATTGGAGCCGCTCTTGGGATTCAGAATTATGTGACAGCGTTTTTGCAATTTTTATAACTCTTTCTAATTAAATCAGTTACAAGGCCTCACAAACGGTATTATACCGGCCGAAAGCTTCCTATGCAAAGATTTTGGCCGGAAAGCCGTCAAAAACGCCGACCAATACATCCCTCACCTGGGCACGCTTCCCTTGGCCGGATATCCGGCAGAGACGCAAATTCTATTGCAAGATCTGAAAATTGGGATATAATGCGCCGTTTCGCAAAATGGAATAATCCACGGCGAATATGTGAAATTTATCGATGGAGAACACGAAACTATGGTAACGGCCGGAATCGAAATTAAAGCGTTACTGAACGACAACCAGCCCCTGACCGATGAGCAGTTTAACCAGTTGGTGACCGAAGTTCGGCGAGACGCGGTGCTGGCCGAACAATTTCGGACCTATCTGGAATCGACGCTCAAGAGCAAGTCGAATGCCATCGCCGGGGACGGGGCCCTGGCGATGAAAGCGGCGCAGGGACTGTATGCTCTATGCGATTTCGCGCCGTCGCTTTCATGGGCGGAGAAAGCAGGAAACGGAAAATCGGCGTGCCTCCTGAAAGCGAGGATTCTGCGGAAAATGAAAGATTTTGCCGGAGCTATCCGCTTTTTCGAACAGGCCGAAAACAAAGGGCATGACAATTTCGATACGGCGATGAATATCGCCGACTGCCAGCGGAGACTGGGGCAGTTGGATCAGGCCAAACAAAAACTGGATCAATGGGCCTCGAAGGGGGACATCCGGGCGGAATATCATTTTCAGCGCGGCCGTCTGGATGACGCGATGGGTCGGCACGAAGAATCCATCGATGAATACGAAAAGGCCATCGCGCTGGATCCGAATCATATCGAGGCTCTCTTCTGCCTGGCGTACGCGCTCGATCTGTACGGTCAGGAGGAGCAGGCGATCAGCTATTACGAACGATGCCTGTCGGGCGGGTCCTGCCACATCAGTGCGTGCCTCAACCTCGCGGTCCTGTACGAGGACAAGGGACAGTACGACAAGGCCGAACGCTATGTGCAGCGGGTGCTGTATGCCCATCCGACGCATGAACGGGCGCGGATGTTTTTGAAGGATATACAGGCCAGCCGCGTGATGTACTACGACGAAGATCAGGAACGCCGCGTGGATCAGCGCAATCAGGTGCTCCAGATTCCCATCAGCGATTTCGAACTTTCGGTGCGAAGCCGGAACTGTTTGAAGAAAATGAACATCCGGACGCTGGGCGATTTGCTGAAGGTCACCGAAAGCGAACTGCTGGCCTACAAGAATTTCGGAGAAACCAGCCTGCAGGAAATCAAGGCGATTTTGAACAGCAAGAATCTGCGACTGGGGCAATTGCTGGAGGATCGCAATCATACATTCCGCAATCCGCTGGAGGAAGAGCCGAAAGTGAATGACGAGCAGATGGCCACGCCGGTCGGTGAGCTGGAATTGTCCGTTCGCTCCCGAAAAGGGCTCCAGCGGCTGAACATTCTCACCTTGGGGGATCTGGTGAATTGCACGGAGGCAGAACTTCTGGGCTGCAAGAATTTCGGGATGATGAGCCTCAACGAAATTAAACAATGCCTCAAGGAGCGAGGTCTGTCCTTGCGAAAGCTGGATGACTAGTCGTCTGATTCTGTCGATAGTTCTGATGCTTGGGGTCTGGAACCGGTACTGTCCGGGGCTGGACGGGCAGATCGCACCGGCGTTTTCTGGACAAGCCGCACCGCCTGCGGAAATCCGGGTGTATCTGATGGAAACCGGACTGTTGAAGGTATCCTGCCGGGGAGGACATTTCCAGGTTCGAAATCCCGGCGTCCCCGGGCAGGCGATTTCGGTTCCGGAGGGAACTGTGGGGCAGATTCGGCAGACAAACCAGCGTTGGAACATTGCAGAGGCCGGCGGACGAAATCTGGGAGAATTATCTGGAACAACCATCGAAATCATTTCCGAAGGGAACTCCCCTCTCGCCATTCAAAATGATGCGCCGGCCGCGTATCGCGGTTTTTTACGGTGTACGGCGAAAGGCGAAAACCGCCTGGCGGTTATCAATGCGGTGGGAATGGAAGAATATCTCTCCGGGGTTGTGGGAGCGGAAATGTATTCGCACTGGGAGACCGAAGCCCTTCGGGCGCAGAGCATCGCCAGCCGGACATATGCGATGTATCAGGTCGCCATCCGCCGACAGGCGGAGTGGGACGTCGGAGATACCCAGATGAGCCAGGTGTATGCCGGCGTATCGCGCGAGCATCCGCAGGTCAGCGAGGCAGTGCAGGCGACGCGGGGGATTGTGATGGCGTATGGCGAACCGGGTCGTGAAAAGATTTTCCCGGCTTATTTCTGCTCGAACTGCGGCGGACACACACAGAACGCCGCGGTGGTATTTGGACAAAAAATCGGCCCGCTGCGGGGAAAGCCCTGCCCCTATTGCCAATCCGTGGCGGCGGATAAATTTTTTACCTGGCCTTCCGTGAAGGTCTCCAAAACCCGGGTGAGTGATCTCCTGACGGCATGCTATCCGCTGCTGAAGGAAAAAATCGGACGGGTGGCGGATATCGCCGTACGGACTAAAAGCGAATCCGGGCGAATCGAAAAAATCGAGCTGGTCGGCGAAACAGGGCGAAAGGCGGCAATGCGGGGAGAGGATTTCCGCCTGGCGGTCAGCAGCACGGAGGCGCCGATTCGCAGCATTTGGTGCGACATCGTGGATGGGGGAGACAGTTGGATTTTTTCGAATGGCCGCGGCTGGGGACACGGCGTGGGGATGTGCCAGTGCGGTGTACAACAGATGGCCCGGCTGGGGAAGAACTGCATCGAAATCCTGGATTACTATTACCCCGGCGCTTCTCTCGTAAAGGCCTATTAAAGAAAGGGTTACAAGTATTTTCCAGAGGGGGCCGGCGGTCGTGAAAGATTCTGATGTTCGAATTCACCGTAACATGCAAAGAAGATCAGGGACAAGCCCGCTGCGGCCGGCTTCAGACGCCTCATGGCACAGTGGAGACGCCGGCGTTTATGCCCGTTGGGACCCGGGGAAGCGTAAAAGGAGTGCTGCCCGACCAGCTTCGACAGACCGGGGCGCAAATGATTCTGGCGAATACCTATCACCTTCTGCTTCGGCCGGGTCCGGATGTCGTCCAATCGCTGGGCGGATTGCATGCGTTTATGGGCTGGGAGGGTCCGATTTTAACAGACAGCGGGGGATTCCAGGTGTTTTCGCTGAGCGGATTCAACAGGGTGGGGGAAGACGAGGTGGAGTTTACCTCCCATATTGATGGGAGCCGGGTGAGATTAAGCCCGAAAATCGCGATGGAGGTGCAGAATCAGCTCGGGGCCGATATCATCATGGCGTTTGATGAATGCGTGAAGCTGCCCTGCGAGAGGGAAAAGCTCGCCGAATCCGTGGATCGTACAATCCGCTGGGCCCGGCAAAGCCTGGAATCCCATCGGCGTAAAGATCAGTGGCTTTTCGGCATCGTGCAGGGCGGAACGGATCGGGACCTGCGATCCTATTGCGTGGAGCAGCTGCGAGCGATGGAGTTTCCGGGGTATGCCATCGGGGGCTTGAGCGTGGGGGAAGGACACGAGAAGATGGCCGAAACCGTCCGTTTTACCGCTCCCTTGCTGCCCTGGGGGAAGCCGCGGTACCTGATGGGCGTCGGGATGCCGGCGGATCTGGCGGCGGCCATCGGGGCGGGAGTGGACCTGTTCGACTGCGTCCTGCCTACCCGCAACGGCCGTCATTCGGTGGCCTTTACCCGCAGCGGTCGAATCCGCCTTCGAAACCAAGCCTATCAGAAAGATACAGACCCATTGGATGAGGGATGTGAATGCTATACCTGCCGAAATTTTTCAAAAGGATATTTACGGCATTTATTTCTGGTGGAAGAAATCGCCGGCCCCATCCTGGTATCCATTCATAACCTTTCTTTTTTTCAATGGTTTATGAAGGAATCGCGGCGGGCGATTTGCCAGGGAAAATTCCAAAGCTGGGCCGCTCAATGGACCGATTATGATAGAAAGCATTTGGAAAAAACCGAACTGGCAAGTAATGTAAGGCGTTAATTATCGTTGCACGCTCGATTTCGAACGACATGCCAAACCAGTGAAAGGAATTTGTATGCATGAATATGTGTTAGCTCAGGCGACGGAACCGGCGGCCAATCCCGCACCGGCGGCACCGGAGGCGGAAGCCCCCCCGGCCGCAGCCCAGCCCGAAACGCCAGTCGCCACTCAGACAACAGACCCCGCCGGTAATCCCAATGCCGGCCCTGAAACGGCGCCCAAGGCAAAGCCGAATCAGACCTCCTTCTATGTCATGATGGCGCTGATGTTCGTGGTACTGTACTTTTTCATGATTCGCGGGCCCCGTCAGAAGCAGAAACAGCATGAGCAGATGCTCAAAGCCATCAAGAAAAATGACCGCATCCAGACCATCGGGGGAATTCTGGGAACGGTCTTGGAGGTTCGGGACGATGAGGTCCTCATTAAAATTGATGAAGCGACCAACACCAAGATGCGCATAACCCGCGGCGCGGTAAGCCGCGTATTGGGGGAAGAAAAACCCAGTTAACATCAAAACCGCTCTCCCGCCGTCGCGCCGGATCCCCCGAGATCGACCTTGATGCGGGAATCGAAACGAAATAATAATTCGGCCTTGCCGGCAGAACAGGACAAGGATAAGGAACTGAGACTATGAAGAGGAATTTGCTCTGGAAAGTTTTGCTGATTATCGGGCTGGTCATCTGGTGCGTGTTTGCGATTTATCCGCCCGCCAAAAAACTCAAACCGGGGATCGATCTGGCGGGCGGAACCAGCCTGCTGTATCAGATCGACACCACCGGCCTGAGCAAGATGGAGAAACGGTATATCGCTCCGCAGATGATCCGGATTCTTCAGAAACGCGTCGATCCGACGAATAAAATGAACCTGGTATTCCGCGCGCACGGTACGGATCGTATCGAAATCCAGATGCCCCTGGCCAAACAGGAAACCCGGGAACTGCGGATTGCCTATCAGCAGAAGCGGGAGGCGATGGAGAAGAAAAATCTGAATCTGCGGCGGGTTCGCCAGGCGCTGATCCAGACGGCGGACCAGGACGCCTCCGCCTACAAAGAACAGCGGGCAAAGGCGTTTGCCGAACTGGCCGCCGGACAGGCGCCGCGCGAAGCGCTCTTAACCGCTTTGGCGGAATCCTATGACCAATGGCAGGAAACCCAGAACAGGCTGGACCGGGCGCTGACGGAGCTGGACACGCTCACGCAGGAAATGAACAAACAAACGCTTTCCACCACGCAGGCAGAAGCCCTGATGCGCCAGTGGAGCACTCTGGAGGAGGCGGACCGGGCCAAAAAAGTGGAGGAACTCGCCGGGGCGGATGCGCCCAAACAGGACTTGGTTCGGAAATATATTCAAACCCGACTGGAGGTTTCAACCGCCCGCAATCTGCTGAGCGGACCGGAAGGTCTCAAGACAAAATATGATGAGGCGATGCACGCGGTCCAGAAAAACAACATCGATACGGAGCGGCTGGAGCGGATTTTCGAGGATAAGGCCGGCCGGGCCAATGAGCTGGCGCGAATCAAACAGGAGCGCCCGGATCTGGGCAATGAACTGGACGAGCTTCTCCGGGCCTATGATGCCTATACCAAAGAATCCGGACGCCTGGACGACCCCGAGGACTTAAAACGGCTGGTCCGGGGTTCCGGCGTTCTGGAATTCCGGATTCTTCCGACGCGGGATTCCTCGGCGCTGAGCGAGGGCGAAATCAAGCGATACTCGGAATTGCTGACGGAGTTCGGCCCGAATCCCAAGAAGAGCGGCGATGAACGTTACGCATGGTTTGCGGTCAAACCGGGATCGGAAGATAAATTCGGGAATGCGATCCTTTCCGCGTTCGCGGGGCAGTGGTACATTCTGGCTTCAAACCAGCCCGGCGAAACCATGCTGCAGGACAAATCGAGCCGCGGCTGGCGCTTGCAGAACAACTATCCCGACCGGGATTCCTACGGCAATCCGGCGGTGTTTTTCGGTCTGAACGAAGTCGGCGCCGGGCGGTTCCTGGATTTGACCCGAAGCAACCTGCATAAACCGCTGTGCATTCTGCTGGATGACGTTGCCATGTCGGCGCCGATCATCCAGTCCCCCATCCGCGAGCGCGGGCAGATTACGGGAAATTTCTCCGATCTGGAAGTGCAGAACCTGGTGGATATTCTGAATGCCGGATCCCTGCCGGCGAGGCTGAGCGATCAGCCCATCAGCCAGAACAGCATCGGACCGACGCTGGGCAAAGACAACCTCGAAGCGGGCCTGAAAGCCGGGTATTACGGACTGCTGGGCGTAGCGGCGTTCATGCTGATTTATTACATGTTCGCCGGAAGCCTGGCGGATATAGCGATGGCGATGAACCTGTTAATTACGCTGGCGGTGATGGCTTTTACCCGGGCGACGTTTACCATGCCGGGCATCGCTGGACTAATCCTGGCGATAGGCATGGCCGTGGACGCCAACGTGCTGATTTACGAACGAATCCGCGAGGAACAGCAGCGGGGCTGCTCCCTGCGTATCGCCATCAAAAACGGTTATGACCGGGCCTTCCGGACGATTCTGGACTCCAACCTGACCACCATCATCCCGGGGCTGCTGCTGTACCTGTTCGGCTCCGAGGAAGTGAAGGGCTTCGCCTTGACGCTGATCATCGGTCTGGTGAGCAACATGTTCACGGCGGTGTTTGTCACGCGGGTGATATTCGATCTGATGCTGGGCTGGAGAATTCTGAAAGACAAGCTCACCATGCTGAAGGTCATCGGCGTTCCGAATATCAACTGGATCGGCGCCCGGATGTTCTTTTACACGTTTTCAATCCTCCTGGTCGCCGGCTGCTGGATCGTGTTTTTCGGACGCGATGAATCCAAAAACAGCAAATACGCCATCGAGTTTACCGGCGGAACGAGCATTCAGGTGCGGCTCAACGAGAAAGGCAAAGACATCGACCGGGCAAAGCTGGAGTCGATGGTCAAAGCCGTCGCCGCCCCGGGCGCGCCGTTTGAAAACAAGCTGATCGCCAATTCAACCCTCGTCCAGCAGGTCGGCGAGCCGGAAAAACGGCAGTACGAAATCATCACCTCGGAAACCAACCGCGTGCAGGTGAAACTGACCGCGGCGGCGGAAGCGAATCTTACGGCCGCGTCGCTGCAGGCAATGGTCCAGAAAAAAGGCGACGAAATGGGCGACCGCCGGCTGGCTGGATCGGACATCCAGGCGGCAGACGGCGGATTCGTGCTGGAAACAAACCAGTCGAACCTGAATCGGGTGAACGAGTTGCTGGATATGCTCAAAACGGACATCCCCTCGCTGCAGTATGATACTCCGGTCACGCGGGAAATCGTCAGCGATGCGGTCCGATTCGCCCTGGGCGAAATGCTCGATGTGCAGAACGATCTCCAGCCCCAGATTACAGCCTCCGAACCCATTACGCGGGAGCTGCTGCGGCAGCGACCGGAGCTGGAGGAATTCACCGGCGGAATTCTGCTGCACTGCCGCTTCGGTGCGGGCAAAACGGAAACGCTGGCGGAGCTGAACAGCCGCTTCGGCAATTCCGTGTATAAAGCGGAATTCGAAGCGTTCGGACGCAACAAATTCCAGTTGTTTGTGCCCGCCGATGCGCCGGCCGGAGCCGCCGGTCCGCTGAACGGGATTGACGTGGCAGTGGTTTCCGACGAAGTGGTATATCGCGCCGAAGCGGATGACGCATGGAACGCCTTCGAGTCGAACGAAAAAGACCGTATGCAGGCGATTCTGGGCTGGTCCACCTCGCTGCCTCAGGTGACGCAGATCGACCCGTCGGTGGGACGCAAGAGCATGAATGACGCCCTCGTGGCCATCGTCCTGTCGCTGCTGGCGATTATCATCTATATATGGATTCGGTTCGGCAACGTCCGCTTCGGGGTTGCGGCCGTCGTCGCCCTGCTGCACGACGTGAGCGTGGCGATCGGGTTTGTTGCCGCATCGGCGTGGCTGGCGGATACACAGATCGGTCAGAGTCTGGGAATCAGCGATTTCAAAATCGATCTGCCGATGATCGCGGCGTTTCTCACCCTCGTGGGATTCTCCGTCAATGACACCATCGTGATTTTCGACCGAATCCGCGAAAATCGCGGGAAGATGGCGACCATCTCGGCGGAATTGATCAATCGCAGCGTAAACCAGACCCTGTCCCGAACGATCCTGACCACCGGGACGGTGTTCCTGGTGCTTCTGGTGATGTACATCTGGGGCGGTCCGGGGCTTCGCGGGTTCAATTACGTGATGCTGATCGGAACGATTTCCGGTACGTATTCCACGCTGGGAATCGCTTCCCCGATGCTATTCAAAGCCCGGGAAGGCAAGGTGGAATAAACCGGACTTTTTCCGGCGAAAAAACCATCGGCTCTGCCGGCTTTTCCAGGCTGGACAGGGCCGATGTGCCATAGTAAGATAATGTGTTGTACGCCCGAAACCATGGATGGTTGGAACCAGCAGCGGGCGGCCTTTTGACGACAGGAGCTTGGCTATGAAATCGGATGTAAAAATCGGGATTGCACTGGGCATTATCGTGGCGGTCGGGGCGATTATCTGGTTTACCATGCGAGGAGAAAAAACGGACACCCCCTCTCCCGTGATCGTGGTTCCGGAAACACCTGTCGCCAAACCGACGAAAGCCCCCGCCCCTTCGCCGGCCCCGGCGCCGGTCATTCCACCCGTCACTCCGCTTCCCACGACTCCGGCGTCTGCCCCCGCGGCAACTCCAACAGCGCAGCCCGCGACCGCAGCCCCTACAGCCCCGACTCCGGAGCCGATTCCATTGCCGACCACCGTTGCCGTTCCGGCGGGTCCAGCCGCTCCCGCGCCGGCAGCACCGCCCGTAGCGGTGAAGCCGGTTCCTCAGGATAAGGAACAGCCCAAGGAACGGTTTCATACCGTTGCCTCCGGAGAAACCCTTACCCAGATCGCGGAAATGTATTATGGCCAGGGCAAGCACTGGAAGGTGATCTACGAGGCAAACCGCAGTGTGATTAAAGATCCGGACATTCTGGTCGCCGGCAAAAAGCTGCGAATTCCCTATCCGGAAGAAATCGCCGCGGCGAAAAAACCGTAATCCCCACGTTTTCAAACAGAAACATAAGGCTGACCGGATCGTCGATTCGGTCAGCTTTTTTTTCGAACAAATGCTTCTCAAATTCCCGTGTTACGGGTTGGTGAAGGTTCGCACTTTAAAGAGAGGGCCATCCACCGCTTTGACGAAATTCGTCCAGGACGTGCTGTTCACGTCCTTTTCAATTTCTGTGAAGGTCAAAGCGATTTTGGAATCGAGATTGTCCAGATAATGCACGACAAACGCCTCCGGAGTCGCCGGCAGGACCGGGCAGCCAAACTCGCGTGTACCGTGATGCGAAACGATGATATGCTCCAAAGTATCGGAAAGAACCTCTGGAAACGGGGCGGAGGGATGTTTCAGATTGAGCTGCTGGACCTTTTCCTGAATGAGCATGGCACCTTTGACCAGATGCCCGACAAGCCGACCCTCATCCGTATATTTAAAGCTGATATCGAAACCGATTTCCGTGGTTTTCCCGATATCGTGCAGGAACAGCCCCGCAAGGACTAGATCCGCGTCCAGAGCGGGGTATTTCGGAAGAATCAGGCAGCCCAGCTCCAGCACCGAAAGGGTATGCTCCAGCAACCCCCCCAGATAGGCGTGATGCAGGGCTATCGCTGCAGGGGCCTTCTTGAACCGCTCCATCAGCGGAGCATCGGCAAGAAATGCCTCGACCAGCTTCTGCATATGGGGATTCTGGATCTGGCGTAGAATATGGACAAGCTGGCCAAACATCTGCTCGGGATTCTTTTCCGTTTGGGGCAGAAACAAAGACAAATCCACTTCCTCCATCGTAACCGGTCGAATCGCTTCCACGACGACCTGCAGGGAGTTCTGATACATCTCCACGCGGCCCAGAACATTCACAAAGCCTTCATTGGGCAGGGTTTTATAGATGGCTTCCGTGGCGTTC
>CAZOTP010000041.1:0-16025 GCA_964582655.1 uncultured Pirellulales bacterium
CCCCCCTCCCCCAACCATCTTCCCGCTCCCCCAAAATCGTTGATTTTCTCGACCTTCCCATTACAATACGGCGATAAACCAAGCTTAAGGACTGATGTATGGAAACCATTGCCGTCGATTTTCGATCCTTCCTGATGGCCTTTGTCCCCATGTTCGTCGCCGTGGATGCCCTGGGCGTCCTCCCCATGTTCATCGCACTCACCGAAGGCATGGACAAAACCGAACGCAAAAAACTCCTCTGGCAATCCGTCCTCACCGCGATGATTACCGCCCTGGCGTTTGTCTTTATCGGAAAAACCGTCTTCCACCTCATGGGCATCACCCTCTATGACTTCATGATCGCAGGCGGCTTTCTCCTCTTTCTCATCGCCACCTCCGACCTGATTGTCGGTGCCAAGATCGCCCGACGCGTCGATACCGTGGGGGTTGTCCCCCTGGGTGTACCCCTCATCGCAGGCCCCGCCGTCCTCACCACCGCCCTGATGCTTATCGACATTCACGGCATCCTCATCACCGCCCTGTCCATCATCCTGAATATCCTCATCGCCGGTGCCGTTCTCAGTTCCATCGACTTCTGGTCCCGGCTCCTGGGCCGCGCAGGATCTCAGGCCGTCTCCAAAATCGCCTCCCTGCTGCTGGCCGCTATCGCCGTCATGATGATTCGCAAAGGCTTCACCGCCATTATCCAGAATCTATCCCAGATCAACAGATAAACCACACAAGGATCCCCCATGAAAACAATTCTCCTGACCTCCCTCATGCTGATTGGCTCTAATATCTTCATGACCTTCGCATGGTATGGCCATCTCAAAACCCTCTCCGCCAAACCCTGGTTCATCGCCGCCGTCGTAAGCTGGTCCATCGCCTTCTTCGAGTACATGCTCCAGGTCCCCGCCAACCGCATCGGCCATACCGCATTCTCCGTCGCCCACCTCAAAATCCTTCAGGAAGCCATCACGCTCCTTGTATTCGTCCCCTTCTCTCTCTTCTACCTCAAGGAATCCTTCCGCACAGACTACCTCTGGGCGGGACTGTGCATCCTCGGCGCTGTCTATTTCATCTTCCGAAACCATTGAACCTCCCTTCAGCCGGGAATCCCTTTCCAAGCGCCCCTTCCCTTTACCGCACCGAAGGTCTCGGTAGGATTCCCCGCTCCCGCAATTTCTTTAGTAAAAAACGCGTATAGACCTCCGCGTCCTCCTGCTCCAGATGCGCGAAATCATAACTCTCCATCCCCGCCAGCTCCGGATGGTCCCCGAAGGAAATCAGCGCCGCCCCCGTTTCCTTCGGAATCCGTCCCAAATACTGCTCCCACGGATAGTGTTTCTGGTAATAGGCCCATCGCGCCGGATGCGTGGGTGGAACGAAAAATACCACCTCGCCTCCGCGCGATCGAATCGCTTGGACAAATCCCCGGTAACAGCGAAATGCCTGTTCCCATGACGAAGAATCCAAAACCGCTTCCGTTTCGGCCGAAAACCGGTTTTTCCCGTCCGTCAGAAGCCATTCCCGATAGGCCGCGGGCTGTTCTCTATAATGCACCAGAACGTCTCCATTGGCGGAAAAACACAGTGTGCGCGAAGAACGCTGCCCATATTGCAGAGTACGGAGTATTTCCTTGTAAGGCGGGATCGCCAGCACCAGATGTTCCTGCACCCAGGTCTTGATTCGGCGGTTTAGATATTGCTCGTATCGTCCCGGATTGCCCTTCATCGCGTGATATTGATCGATAACCGGAACCTCCTGTGCCGTAAAAAATTCCGGCGTCACCGCGCACAATACCAGTCCCCCGAACCGAGACTGCTCCGCGATATCTTCCAAAACCCGAAATCCTCCGGCTCCCCCCAGCGCCAGCTTCGTAATTCGATACCTGTCCAATTCTTTCTCCATTTCGGAAATCAGCACATCCGTTTCCGCAAACGAGGGACCGAGTATGACAATATGATGGTGTGTCGGTCCCTCCTCCAGGGTTTCTCTTCGCTGACACCAGGAAATGCCGTCATGGACAACCATCGGCGTAAATCCCATGCCTCGCAGCAACAGCTCCAGACCCATTCCCGCCAGCATCGCCGCAATAGCGATCCGCCCCCAGAACCGCTTGTAATTCCACCGGGGAATGCGGGATTCAGAATTGAAAATAAAGGAAGGCATCGCTTTGTCCGCTAGATAAAATGACAAATGTCCCCGCCATCATCAGCAAAACCGCCGCATACCGAAAAATCGGCGGCATCCCCTCGGCGATCTCCTCCAGACTCCGGTTTCGAAACGCGCCCTGCCCGATTACAAAAATCAACGTCACGGCGAAAATCAGACCCAGCTTCGCATCGCACCGTCCCAGGCCGGAATACCCCGTCATGCCCGACAGCACGCGTTTCGCGGTGTCAACATTGTCCGCCCGGAAAAAAATCCACGCGAAGCACACCCCCAGAAATGTCAGGGCCCCCAGTGCGGCCTGACCCGCCCGGCTCCCCCAGAACGTCCACCCCGAAAACGCTTTCTTCAGCAGCCGTTCCAGAACCAGATAACCTCCGTGCAGACCGCCCCAGATTACAAACATCCAGCTTGCCCCGTGCCACAGTCCGCCCAGCAGCATCGTCAGCATCAGATTCCGGTACGTCTGAAACGTCCCCCTGCGGCTGCCTCCCAGCGAAATATACAAATAATCTTTCAGCCATGTCGATAAACTGATGTGCCACCGCCTCCAGAAATCCGAAAATCCCACCGCCCCGTATGGAAACCGGAAATTATCCGGCAGCACAAATCCAAAACACATCGCCGCCCCGATGGCACAGGAGGAATACCCGGAAAAATCACACAGAATCTGGATGGCGAATCCGAAAACTCCCGCCCACGCATGAAAGAAATCCACATGACCGCCCTGAAATACCTGTTCCACAATCGGCGCCATCAGCGTATCGCTAATGACCACCTTGCTGAACAGTCCCAGAACCATCAGCGATGCGCCCCATCCCAACTGCGACGCGCTTGCCTGCTTCGGTTCAGCGCACTGGGGAAGAAAATCCCTCGCACGCACAATCGGGCCGGCCACCAGTTGCGGAAAAAATGTGACATACAGCGCGTAATCCAGAAAGCTTCGATCGGGTTTCAACATCCCGCGATAGACATCTAGCGTATAGCTCAGGGTCTGAAAGGTGTAAAACGAAATCCCCACGGGCAGGATAATATCCGGTCTGGCCGGATTCCACTCGATGGAACACGCTCCCAGGAGCCTCACCAGGCTGTCCACGAAAAAAAGGGCGTATTTATAATACCCCAGAAGCCCCAGATTCAGGGCCAGCGAAGCGGCCAGAAACAGCTTTCGCATCCCTGCTTTTCCCGCTGCGGATATCCCCTTTGCAAAATACCAGTCCCCGACCGTTGAAATCCACAACAATACCACGAAAGGCGGATTCCAGCAGGCGTAAAACAAATAACTCATCAACAGAAGGAATCCCTTTTTCACGTTCCAGGACTGCGGACGCCTCGAAATCCAAAGCACCGTCAGGAAAAACACCAGAAATGTAAACGAGTTAAAAAGCATGGCTTCAAATGCCGGTAAATACCGTAATAACCGCCGGTTATAGCCGTCCAAGCGGCATCATTACCATCGGCATTCCCCCCCGGAAAACTTCATCCCAATTGCTAAAAAAAGCCCTTCCGGAACCCGGAAAGGGCTTTTCGTTTCTGAATATCAGAACATTGGGCAGACTCAGGCGGCGTCAGTAATTGGGCTTGTGCAGATCGTCCTTTTTTTCTGCGGGGGGCTCCGCCGGTTTTTCCAGGGTGCCGGGAGAGGACGGCTCGCCGGAGGGAGCGGGCTTTGCTTCTTCGGCTTCGGCGGTTACCAGTTCGTGAATATCCTCTTCCACATAGACATCTTCCAGGTCCGTGGCATCGACCTGTTCCCGCAGCAGAAGATAAATCAGCGTGTTGGCGGTAAAATAATAACTCGCCAGATATGCCATTAAAAATCCCACCAGGAGCGAAATCCACACGCTGATGAAAAAGGCTCCAACGCTTTCCGTCAGCGATAATCCCATCCCCGTTACCCCTGGATGGAGATTCGCAAAAGAAATCGCCGGCCAGATCGCGTCGAATTTGCCGCGAATGGAAATCATGCCGGAACCGTCCAGATTCATCGCCGGACTGGAGCTGAGCTGCACAACCATCAAAATCAGGTAGATGAACAATCGAAGGAACAGATAACAAATGGCGCCATAAACCGCGGCGACAAACGAATAAAACGCCATCCGCCAGGGCCTTGAATAAATATAGCTGAACGACCGGCTGATTCCATCAAAGGCATCCGAGCCTTCCACTGCGATCGCCGGATACATCAGGTTGAATCCGGCGATCAGCCCGATCAGAACCAGCGTTGCCACAAAGCCCCCGACAAGCGACAAGCCGGTCAGGATGCCGGCGAGGATTTCTCCGATGCCCGGAATCGCCCCGGCCAGACTGCCGACAAAAATCAAAAGACAAATGACGGCGATTATGCCCAGCGGAATCAGCGGGGCAGCGAAGAAACTTCCAAACCGCTTCATGCTGAACCGAAGGGCGTGCAGCGCGCCGATTTTTTCATCCCGGGTGAACTGAAGCGCTGCGATCCGGCAAATCGCTCCGCCCATCACCGCCGCGACCGATAATTTAATCAGACCGAACAGCAACGCATACAGCCAGTGATATCGCATCGCCCAGCAATCCACTCGAAACGTATCCCATACAGCGGCTTTCACGCCGGAAAGATTCTGGTCCCACACCAGCGCTGAAATGCCATCATGAAAACGCTTGCTGGAAAACCGGATCAGGGTATCGAACACGCCTTTCCCCTGCGCCTGCTCGGCGATATAGCGCACCCGCGCCAGCCGGATCATGTCCAGCACGCCGCTCCGGATGGAGGAAACGGTTTTTTGCTCCTCAATCGACTCCTCGGGGGTCAGTTTGATGTCCATCTTGACCAGATCGTCCAGCCAGCGGTCAGCCTGGAAGGAATCGGTTGCTTTGTTTCCCTGGATCATCGACTCGAACAAGCCGCGGTAGGCGGTTTCCAGCTCCTCCAGCTTTCGGTCACGCTGGGCTTTCTGATCGTCCTTGTCTTCATACTCCGCTTGAATGCTTCGGCAGCGGGCTTCATAGCGTTTTTCCAGCTCGCTTCTCAGAAGATCGAATTTTTCCGCGTGTTTTTCCCGGATTTTAGACAGGGCCTTGCCCTTGCGCACGGCCTCTTTGGCGTCCAGAAAATCCATATTCAAAGGGGAGCCGGTCAGAACGCCCTGAAGGTATTCCTCGTTTCTTTGCTGAATCGTCCGCCGAAACGAACCCATATCTCCCAGTTCCGTGTAACGCCCCGACAGAAACGCATCCAGCTCCGTCATAGGTTCGCCGCTTTCGGTGAACATCGTGGCGCTCACGGCTACGCGGCTGCCGGACGGCGTCAAGCCGTCCAGAATGTATCCGCTCAAAAAAATCAAAAATATGCCCATCAGACCCAGAACCAGCTTTCCCGGCTGCAAAGCAATCCGAAAACAGCGGAAAATCTGGATAAATCGCATGGACTCCAGCCAGTCCGGGCCGCATTTTTTCGTTTCGTTCTCGATAGACATGGCAATCTCCTTTCGCTATCGCATGGAACATCCATCGGATTTCATTCTTGAGAATTGCAGTTATTATAGCCCGCCCCAAGTCTCGTGCAATGGTTTTTTAGGGTTTCTCCGAGGGATCACAAAATGGCAACTTCTGATTGGATAAAAGGTTAGGATTCCGGATCGCCGGTTTCTTCAGGCGGGGAAATTTCCGGGGCGGGTTTTCCCGGGATTCGATACCCTTCCCCGAGCCACTGACCCAGATCGACTCGTTTACAGCGCTCGCTGCAAAACGGGAAACAGCTTCCCGCTTCATCGCGGGGAACCGCGACATGGACTCCGCAAATGGGACATCGAACCGAGGATTCCATGGCTACGCCGTTTTTGTGCTTTCGGCCTTTTTTTCCTTTTTCGGTTCCGGTTTGGGCGGTTCGGCTCCGGAGGGCTTGGATTCTGTTTTTCCGGACTCGCCGGCGCTGTCCGCTTTCGACGCAGTTTTGTAGCTTTCGCTGCGGTAATCCGTCTGATAAAAACCGCTCCCTTTGAAGATTACCCCGGCGCCGCAGCCCACGATGCGCTTTAACCGGTTTTGCCCGCAGGACGGGCATTTCCGAAGGGGCTTGGCGGTAATGGACTGATACTCCTCGAATGCATGCTCGCACACTTCACATTTATAATCATAGGTTGGCATGGGGGTTCTCCAAATCTTACTTTTGGCCTCCGCATTCCGGAGAAGAATCCTCGGCGGTCGGACGTTCGATGATTGCCGGCGCTTTCGCCACGGACACTTTCGCCGGTCGCAGCGCCCGGTCATTCATGCGGTAGCCCCCGGCCAGCTCCCGCACAATCGTCCCGGCAGGATACTCCGCGGTTTCCTCCTGCATCACGGCTTCATGAAACTGGGGATTGAAAGGCATGCCGCTCTGGACCTCGATTCGCTTCATCCCCAGACCCGACAGGGTATTCATCAGGTGATCGTGCACAATCTGAATCCCCTGTAGAACCGTATTCACGTCCCCGCCGCCCATCCCTTTTTCCAGCGTATGAGAAAAATTGTCCAGCACCGGAATTAGTCCGCGAATCACGCTTTCCTGCGCCATCTGGGAAGCCTGCTCGAGCTGCCGCTGCATGCGCTTCTGGTAATTCTGGTAATCCGCGGCAAGCCGCTGCCACTTCTGACGAAGCTGCTCCAGTTCCTGTTCCGCGGGAATCGCCGCCGCCGTTTCCGGGGATGCGGCGGTTGCCCCGTCGGCAGGGGCTGTCTTGGCGGCTTCCTCCAGAGGCGGTTCCGCGTGATTCCTCTCCTTCGGCGTTTCGTCGTCTGAATGTATCGTGTTTTGTTTGTTCATAGCCAATCCACTTGAATATTCAGCAAAATGAATTTCCAATCGCGGAGCACCGCTTATTCGTTGTTTTTTCCGTCCTGACCGGCAAGGTATTCTTTCAGTTTTTCGAAAAACCCGCGGCTTTCGGGCAACACGCTCTTATCCTCGGTTTTGGCAAATTTCCGAAGAAGCTGCTCCTGCTCCTTGTTCAGTTTTTTCGGAATCTCCACCAGAACCTGCACCAGCAAGGAGCCGCGCCGGCCGCTCTGCATGCTGGGAAGACCTTCCTTCGGAATCGTCAAAACGGTCCCGTGCTGTGTCCCGCCGGGAATTGTCAGTTCGTGTTTTCCGCGTAGCGTGGGAACGTCGATGGTGGCTCCCAGCGCCGCCTGCGTGAAACTGATCGGCAGCCGAACGACCAGGTCATCGTTATTCCGCAGCAAAAATGGGTGCGGCTCAATTTTCACATAACAGTACAGATCGCCACGGGGACCGCCATGCTCGCCGGGCTCGCCCTCGCCGGTCAAGCGCACCGCCTGGCCGTCGCGGATGCCGGCGGGAATTTTCAGCGAAACCATCCGCCCCTTGATGGTCCGGCCCGTGCCCCGGCAGCTTTTGCACGGATGGGTGATGCGCCGCCCCGCTCCGTTGCAATGGGGACACGTGGTCACCATGCGAAACAATCCGCCCATGCCGGACTGGGCGACCTGCCCCTGCCCCCCGCAGGTGGCGCAGATTTCCGGATCATGTCCGGGCTCATTGCCGCGCCCCGAACAGGTTTCGCAGTAGTCGCGCCGTTTGAATTCGAGATTCTTTTCCACCCCCGTCAGCACCTCTCCCAGCGTCAGCTCGATCTGCGTTTCGATGTCATATCCGCGGGAGGCCCGGGAATGACCGCCTCCGCGACGGCCTCCTCCGAAAAAGCTCCCCCCGAAGATATCTTCAAACATGCTGAAACTGTCATCGTAATTCATGCGGGAGAAGTCGTGCATGCCCGCCCCGCGTAACCCGTCATGGCCGTACTGATCGTACCGCTGGCGTTTTTCCGGATCGCTCAAAACCTCATAGGCTTCCGCGCATTCCTTGAATTTCTGTTCCGACTCCTTGTTTCCGGGGTTTTTGTCCGGATGGTATTTTAGCGCAAGCCGCCGATACGCCCGTTTGATATCGTCTGCCTGGCAGCTTCGCTCCACGCCCAGGACTTCGTAATAATCGCGTTTTGTGGCGGCCATGTCAAACCCGCTTCCTTCGTTGCAAGTCCTGTAAAAGAACCGACCGCGCACCGCAGATCCGCCCGACAGCTACCGTTTCCCGCCGGCTTGCTTCTCAAAGCGAAAACCCAGGGAAACCATTTTCTATCCGGCGACGCCGCGATGGCGGTCGGTATTTCAAGGTTTAGCAAACCGCCTCGAACTGGGGTTCTTCGTCATCCTTCAGGGTGGTGATCAGAACCTGCGTTGTCAGCATGATTCCCGCCACGCTGGCCGCATTCTGCAGCGCGGTGCGGGATACTTTCGCCGGATCGATAATGCCCGCTTCGAACATATCGATATACTCTTCCGTGGCCGCATTGTAGCCTATTGAGCCTTTTTTCTCCAGAAGCTCCGAAACAACCATTCCGCCGTCGCGCCCGCTGTTGTCCACGATCTGGCGCGTCGGATAGGTCAGGGCTTTGGCGATGATGTCAAAGCCGAGTTTCTCGTCGCCTTCGGCTTTTTGCTGGGCTTCGCGAACCGCCGGGATGGCGCGAAGGAAAACCAGTCCGCCGCCCGGAACAATCCCTTCTTCCGCCGCGGCACGGGTCGCATGGAGCGCATCTTCCAGAAGATCCTTCCGCTCCTTCATCTCCGTTTCCGTCGCAGCGCCGGCCCGGACCACCGCAACGCCCCCCGTCAGCTTCGCCAGCCGTTCCTGCAGCTTCTCGCGATCATAATCGCTGGTCGTCTTTTCAATCTGCGATTCGATCTGCTTGATACGGACCTGGATGTCCTTTTTCTTCCCCGCCCCTTCCACAAGGGTGGTATCATCTTTGGTAACTACCACGCGGCGGGCTTTGCCCAGCTGGGAAATTTCCACATTCTCCAGCTTGATGCCCAGATCTTCGCTGATTAATTCCCCTCCCGTCAGAACGGAAATATCGCCCAGCATCGCCTTGCGGCGGTCGCCGAAGCCGGGCGCCTTCACGGCGCACACGTTTAGAATCCCGCGAAGCCGGTTGATGACCAGCGCCGCCAGGGCTTCCCCTTCCACGTCCTCGGCGATGATCAGCAGGGGCTTGCCCGTGCCGGAGATTTTCTCCAGCAGCGGAATCAACTCCCGAAGATTACTCAGTTTTTTCTCATGAATCAGAATATAGCAGTCTTCCAGAACCGCTTCCATGGTATCGGCTTTGGTCACGAAGTACGGCGAAAGGTAGCCTTTGTCGAACTGCATCCCTTCCACGACTTCCAGCTCGGTCTGCATTCCCTTGCCTTCTTCGACTTCGATCACCCCGCTGCGGCCGACCTTTTCCATCGCCTCGGCGAGCAGCTTGCCGATTCCCGGATCGTTGTTCGCCGAGATCGTTCCGACTTTGGCGATATCATCGCTGTTTTTGACCTTCTTGCTCTGCTTGGCGATCGATTCCACCGCCGCCGCGACCGCCTGGTTGATCCCGCGCTGCAGCGACATCGGATTGGCCCCGGCCGATACCATCTTCAACCCTTCCGCGTAGATCGCCTCGGCAAGCACCGTCGCCGTCGTCGTCCCGTCGCCCACCAGATCGGACGTCTTGCTGGCAACCTGATTGACCATCTTGGCGCCCATGTTCTTGAAGGGAGCCGGGAGCTCGATTTCCTTCGAAACCGTTACCCCGTCCTTCGTCACCCGGGGCGATCCCCAGCTTTTCTGCAGCACGACATTGCGGCCCGTCGGCCCCATCGTCACCTTTACGGCGGACGACAGTTCGGAAAGACCGTCCCGCAGGGCCCGGCGTGCGCTTTCATCAAACATCAATTGCTTGGCCATAATGGCTCACTCCTGTTCTTTTCTGTTGTGTTCCATGATTCGAATTCCGGGAACAGCCGCTTCCGGCGATTTTCTTACTCAATGACCGCCAGAACATCGCTTTCCCGAAGGATTATGAATTTCTCGTTATCCACTTCCACTTCAGTCCCGGAATACTTGCCGTAAAATACTTCATCGCCTTTCTTTACGCACATCTCGCCTCGCTTGCCGCTGTCCAGTATCTTGCCCGGTCCGCAGGAAATCACTTTCCCTCGCTGAGGCTTCTCCTTGGCGCTGTCGGGAAGTACAATGCCTCCCGCCGTTTTTTCTTCCGCTTCGCTCTGCTTTACCAGAATCCGGTCATCCAAAGGTTTGATTTTCATAATTCATTCTCCATCGTAACATCGTGTTTGTAGAATTTCGTATGTCCAAAGTTCCGCTTACATCATATCCATGTCGTCCATGCCGCCCATCCCCGGCGCGCCGCCGCCCGGACCGTGACCGTGGGCTTCCTTCTTCTTGGGCTTCTCCGTGATCACCGCGTCGGTCGTCAGGAGCAATCCCGCCACGCTGGCGGCATTGTGCAGCGCACTGCGAACCACCTTCGTCGGATCAATCACCCCGCTTTTGAACAAATCTTCATAGACCATCGTGTTGGCGTTGAACCCGAAGCCGCCTTTGCCCTGGCTGATTTTATGAACCACTACATTGCCTTCTTCCCCGGCGTTCTCGGCAATCTGCCAAGCAGGCATCTTGAGCGCTTCATAAATAATCTGGGCACCGGTTTTCTCGTCGCCTTTCAGCTTCTTCTGGACTTCTTCTACCACCTCGCGGCACCGGATCAGCGCCACGCCGCCGCCGGGAACAATTCCCTCTTCGATGGCCGCCCGGGTCGCGTGCAGCGCGTCTTCCACCCGGGCCTTGATTTCCTTCATCTCGACTTCGCTCCCCGCCCCGACATTGATCTGGGCTACGCCCCCGGCGAGCTTCGCCAGCCGTTCCTGCAGCTTCTCGCGGTCATAATCGCTGGTCGTCACTTCAATCTCCCGGCGAATCTGCTCGATGCGGGCCTTGACATGATCGCCCGGTTTGCCTTGCATGACAATCGTTGTGTTGTCGTTGTCGATCGATACTTTCGCCGCTTTCCCCAGATCCGAAAGCTTGACGCTTTCCAGCTCAATTCCCAGATCCTTGAAAATCGGCTTGGCGCCGGTCAGAATCGCAATGTCTTCCAGCATCGCCTTGCGGCGGTCGCCGTAGCCGGGAGCCTTCACGGCAGCCACACTCAAAATACCTCTAAGCTTGTTCACAACCAGCGTTGCCAGCGCTTCGCCTTCCACGTCCTCGGCAATAATAAGAAGCGGACTCTTGTTTTTCGCGGTCGCTTCCAGCAGCGGAATCAGCTTCTGGATCGAGGCAATCTTGTCCTCATAGACCAAAATCAGCGGATTTTCCATCTCCACCGTCATATTGTCGGTATCGGTGATAAAATTGGGGGAAAGATATCCCCGGTCAAATTGCATCCCTTCCACAACATCCACGTACGTCTCCAGACTTTTGCTTTCCTCCACCGTGATGACCCCGTCTTTGCCGACCTTCATGAACGCGTCCGCCATCGTTTTCCCGATGGCGGTGTCGTTATTGGCGCTGATGGAGGCGATATTTATAATGTCCGTTTCCTTGGTGCTGTCGATGGGCTGGCTGATTTCTGTCAGTTTCTTGCTCACCGCGTCAACGGCCGCCCGCATGCCGCGGTTCAGTGCCATCGGATCGGCGCCCGCGGCAATATTCTTCAGTGCTTCCTTGAAAATCGCCTCGGTCAAAACGGTCGCCGTGGTGGTCCCGTCCCCGGCCACATCGGACGTCTTGCTCGCCGCTTCTTTGATCAGCTTGGCGCCAAGGTTTTCGGCCTTGTCGCGAAGCTCGATCTCTTCCGCTACGGTAACGCCGTCTTTGGTCACCGTCGGGCTGCCCCATCCCTTGTCAATGACCACATTGCGACCCCGCGGTCCAAGGGTGCTCTTCACCGCGGATGCCAGTTTCATCGCCCCGTTCAACAGGGCCTTGCGTGCTTCACTGTCAAAGGCCAAATCCTTTGCTGCCATACTGGGTCTCCTTAAAGCATATCGTTTTACAATTTAATTCCGACTGTCAGGGCGAAATCGGTCTGTAGGGACGGATTGCGCCACAATCGTTCTTCCTAAAGCAAAAAAAATGCCAAATAAATTCATTCCAGTAGAATAATCATAAAATATTACAAATAAGAGAGTTATAATATTTCATGTGAATCCGGTCGTTCTTTGGATATCCATCCCCGCCTGCCACACTGACAAAACCGATAATCTTCTTCATGCCAACCTGACAGCCGAGATTTTCTATTCATTAGGAAGGAAAGAGTGCCATTATGGCAGGATTTTCCGGCCCCCGAATCCGCCGATGATCTTTATCTTCATATTTGACAACGAGATATGATTCATGGCATAAGGTTTGCTCAATGAATATCAACACATAAAAACATAATACTGGAATTTCGCTCCTGACTGAATAAAGGATAATAATATGAACTTTGACAAATTCTCCGTGAAATCCCAGGAAGCCATCTCTGCGGCACAGCAAATCGCGGCGGAAAACAACCACTCGACGCTGACCCCTCTGCACCTTCTGGCGGCGATGCTTCGTCCGTCCCAGGGTGGAATTATACCCGAATTGCTCCAAAAAGCCGGTTATAACACGCCCCGGATTACCTCTATGACGGATTCGGAATTGAACCGCCTGCCTAAAGTCACCGGGGCTTCATTTTCAGTGGATAACGCCCTGAACCAGGTCCTTCTCCAGGCAAAAAAACAAGCCGATTCTCTCAAAGACCAGTACATCAGCACGGAACATCTGCTGCTGGCCCTGCTGGAGGTGGATAGCGCCGCCAAAGAAATCCTCACCGTCAACGCTGTTCGCCGGGAAGTTATCCTCCAGGCAATCAGGGATATCCGGGGCGGCCGAACGGTGACAGACCAGAACCCCGAAGACAAGTATCAGGCTTTGGAACGATTCGGTATCGACCTGGTGGAACAGGCCCGCAAGGGAAAACTGGACCCCGTCATCGGGCGCGATGATGAAATTCGCCGATGCATGCAGGTTCTCAGCCGCCGCACGAAAAACAATCCCGTTCTGATCGGAGAACCCGGCGTGGGAAAAACTGCCATTGTCGAAGGGCTTGCCCAGCGGATTGTCAACGGAGATGTGCCCGCCGGCCTGAAAGACAAACGGGTCATCGGGCTGGATATGGGGGCGCTGATCGCCGGTGCCAAATTCCGAGGCGAGTTTGAAGACCGTCTCAAAGCCGTCCTCAAGGAGGTCACCGACTCCGACGGGCAGGTCATTCTCTTCATCGACGAGCTGCATCTGGTCGTCGGCGCCGGAAAAGCGGAAGGCGCCGTGGATGCCGGAAACCTGCTGAAACCCGCCCTGGCCCGAGGCCAGCTTCGCTGCATCGGAGCCACCACCCTGGATGAATACCGAAAATACATCGAAAAAGATGCGGCTCTCGAACGGCGATTCCAGCCGATCCGGATCGATGAGCCTTCCGTGGAAGACACCATTGCGATTCTTCGAGGATTGAAGCAGAAATATGACACCCATCATGGCGTGCGCATCACCGATGGCGCCCTGGTCGCGGCGGCAACGCTGAGCAACCGCTATATCGCCGACCGCTTTCTGCCCGACAAAGCCATCGACCTGATTGACGAAGCCGCCTCCCGGCTTCGCATCGAAAACGATTCGATGCCCAGCGAGCTGGATGAGCTTCGGCGAAAAATCATGCAGCTTCAGATCGAACGGCAGGCGCTGAAAAAAGAAACCGACGAACCGTCCGCCCAGCGACTGGAAAAACTCGAAGAGCAGCTTGCCAGCCTGCAGGAACAGGACCGGGCCCTTACCGCCCGCTGGGAATCGGAAACCGGACTGCTTCAGCACATTAAATCGATCAAGGAACAGATCATCGCCGCCCAGAACGAATTCGAGGATGCTCAGCGCCGCGGTGATCTGGAAAAAGCCGCACGGCTTCGTTATGAAACCATCGCGAATCTCCAGAAATCACTCGAGAAAAAAGAGAAAGAAGCCAATCAAAAACAAAATGGCGACGCGCTGGTCAAGGAAGAAGTGACGGATGCCGAAATCGCGGAAATCGTCGCCAAATGGACCGGCATCCCCGTCTCCCGGCTGCTTTCCGGCGAAACTGAAAAACTTCTCCGCATGGAAGAAAAAATTCGGCAGCGCGTGGTCGGTCAGGACGACGCCGTCGCCGCCGTCAGCAACGCCATTCGACGGGCGCGAGCCGGGCTGGGCGCCCCGAACCGGCCCAACGGAAGCTTCATTTTCCTGGGACCCACCGGCGTGGGAAAAACCGAATTGGCCAAAGCTCTCGCCGAATTCCTCTTTAACGAGGAGACGGCCATGGTCCGCATCGACATGTCGGAATTCATGGAACCACACAGCGTCGCCAGGCTGATCGGAGCTCCTCCCGGATACGTCGGATACGAGGAAGGCGGTCGGCTCACCGAAACCGTCCGCCGCAGACCGTATTGCGTCATTCTTCTGGATGAAATCGAAAAAGCCCATCGCGATGTCTTTAATGTCCTGCTTCAGATTCTCGATGACGGCCGCCTCACCGATGGAAAAGGCCGAACCGTCGATTTCAAAAACACCGTTATTATCATGACCAGCAACCTCGCCGGCGCGCAGATTCAAAAACTCACCGAGCAAAACAGACAGCAATGGGAAATCGAAGCCCATGTGCAGGACGCCCTCAAAACCCATTTCCGGCCGGAATTCCTCAACCGCATCGATGAAACCATTGTGTTTCATCCCCTGGGCCGCGAACAGCTCCGCCGGATCATCGACATTCAGCTGGGCTATCTCGCCCGGCGGCTGGAGCATCGCGGCATCCGGATTCAGATTACCGATGCCGCCAAAGATCTGCTCATGGAAGAAGGGTATGACACAACCTATGGCGCCCGCCCGCTCAAACGAACCATTCAGCAGAAACTGGAAAACCCCCTGGCCAAAGAAATACTTGCGGGAAAATTCCTCGATGGCGATGCCGTTCGAATCGATGCGACTCCCCATGCGTTTACATTTCAGAAGGATACGGGGAATCCATAAGAATCCGGTAATACATGCCGAAAAAAAAGGTGAGAAAGGCGGGCTAGAGTCCGGACGGTCTTCCGTTTTGCGCCCGGTTCATGGCCCGCAGCAGTTTCTGATGCACCTCCAAAGGCTTTTTACAATGACGCCACACCGCTTCGATATTCCCCGTCCCCGCTGTCGTTAATTCAATATTACCCAGGTTTAAGAGCCGCTGCGGAAGAGTCAGGACCAGAAACGTGTTTTGCAGTTTCTGCAGTGAGCATTGAAAAATATCGATGGTAAACACCCCGCGGATCCGAATAACCCGCTGGTTGGTCAATACATAACTGCGGCTGACCCATTGCAGAACCGCAAATCCCATTCGAAGCAGGATCGCCGCCCCGCACACGGAAATAATATATCCGCTTCCCCGTCCCAGCCCTAGTAAAGGCCCCAGCCAAAGGGTAAATCCCATCACCGCCCCGGCGATAACCACCGTTCGAAAACTTAAAAACAGAATCGTCCACAGCGAGGGTTTGATCGCGAAAATAACCTCCTCATCTTCCGAGATTAAGTCTCCGGGGACGAGAAGATCGATATTGGGATTTTGCGTCTGTTCCGCCAATTTCGATTCCATGCCGCCATTATATCCTCCGGCAAGCAGCCCCGTCAAACGTTCCGCTCATTCCGACAAATCCATCGCCTGCTCCCCAGAATAAGGAGATCCGATTATTTTTTTGTTTTTCCGGGGATTTCAAAAATTTTCTTACATGTACCATGTATATTCCAAAAAATTTCTTCCCCTGTTTTTCTACAGGCACAGGATAGGAAATCGGCATTGGGCAAGCGATTTTTCCTTTCGGAAAAGGAGCGAAGGCCCTCAAATCCGGATCGGAGCATCATTTGTAAATTCTTACAAAATAAGAATTTGCGCAAAAAAAAAAGGGCGGCCGCAAGGGCCGCCCCAAAAGGGAGGGAGGGGGGCTTATGGACTATACGGTGCCTAAATTAT
>CAZOTP010000042.1:0-15955 GCA_964582655.1 uncultured Pirellulales bacterium
GATAAACTGACCATAACCGTCTAAAATCATCCCAAAAAGTCAGTCAAGTTGAGAACTCAAGCAGACGATGGCGGAGTTCCGAGCCGCGATGGCGGAGCAGTATCAGGAGATCAAGCCCCAACTGGACCAGAAACTCGCGGAACTGCGCGAAGAGGCCGAGAAACTGACCCAGGCGGTCGCGAAAAAGAAAAAGGATTGGGCCGATCCGGCGTATGAGAAGCTGAAGCAGAAATGGCAGGAATTCAAAGCGGAAATAGGCGGCGGGGAAGAATGGTTTGATAAAGCGGAAAAACTGTTTCAGGAAAGCCAATCCCTGCCTGCCGATCAGCGGGAGGCGAAGCTGAATGAAGCCATCGGTTTGTATCGGAAGGTATATGAGAATAATCCGCAGCACCCGCATTTGGCGGGGACTTCGCTGATGATGATCGGGTTGTGTTATGACTGGATGGGCAAGAGGGCGGAGGAGATTGCGGCGCTGGAGCTGGCGGTGGAGAAATTTCCGGACCGCTCGCCGGCGGCGTATTATTACCTGGGCAGCGCATACCGTCAAGTGGGGCAAAAGGAAAAAGCCTCAGAAGCATTTAAAACGTGCATTTCTCAGTGTGATTCGAAGGCAGGATTTCCTTATACCGCGGCGATGCAGGAATTGCGGGGCATGGGCGCTTCGGGATATGACGGCAAGTCGGCTCTGCTCTCGAATCAGAGACCCAAACTCTGGGAGATTGGCGCGGCGAACGGACAGTGCAATGAATTCGATACCGATCCGCGTGACGATGCGGAGGTTGTCTCGTATGAGGTCGGGCAGGACTGGAAACAGTTCCCCGCCGGGCTGGGGACGGATATCGGCAAACAGCGGTCAACGATAGAAATTCATTTTATCGGCGCTGTGCCGCAGGAAAACGAGCTGCAGGTGGTGTGGTCCGCGGGCGGATCGGAATCGGTCGAACAGTTTCAGGTGGAACTCGACGGCGTTTTCGTGGCCAAGAGCGAAGCGCGAAAAGGCGCCTCGCCCCCGGTGTGGCAGGCCGAACGATTCACCCTTCCCGCCCAGCCTGAAGGTCCCCACACCCTCCGCCTCAAACACCTCTCCGGCGACGGTCTGGAACTGGATTATCTTGCCCTGGAAGGAGTGGCGAAACCGAATGTCGCAGCGGAGGAAGAGAAGATTCCCGGCAGTACGGTGGATTTTCGGATTGCGCCGAAGAAAGGAAGCGGTGAAATCGGGGATGATCAGATAAAACAGTATCTGGAAACACTTTCGTCTCAAGGTCCCAAGCCGGCGGATTCGCAGACAAATTATCAATGGTTTCCTGTAAAAGAAGGAAAAGATACAATTTTTACTAAGGATCTTATCAGCGGGGAATATCAGAGAATCCAATATGTCCTGCTGCATACCCAAAAGCACAAGGTGATGCTGCATACGGAGGGCTGGGGGGTGCGGATCGCGGCGCTGGCGAGAGATCCCTTTAAGCATCCCAAGATTGATTTGCAGCTTGATGCAAGAGGAGCCGATTTGATGGGCCGCCTTTCAGAAGCGAACATCGATGAATGTCTGGCTGTTCTTGTTGACGGAGAAATTGTTTCCATCCCCATGATTAAATCAAAGGTGCAATACCATGTCGGCATCTTCGGCTCTTTTACGGAAGACGAAGCGAGCCGGATGGCCAAAGCCATCTGGATCGGCATGCCTTCCACGATGCGCCATGAAAAAAATCAAACCAGATTTCAACCGGAAGAAGAAATAGTATTGCGATATCACCTTCCTGACGGTCCGATGGACGGCCTTGACCTTGATACCGGAAAAATTTTCGAGTTGCCGAAAAAGAATGAGTTAACCGATGAACTTCAACAAAATCTGCTGTGGCTTGGTGATCGTGGAATCGATGTAATAAATTCCGGTGTACCAACGCAGGGACTTGTCGGATTTAATATTATAACATTTCCAGTACCGGATGAAATGTGGAATGACTTGAAAGCGCAAGAATTACTGTCACAAACTGTGTGGGGAGAAGCCGGCACCGCGACCATTTCCTGCATTTCCGGAATGCCGAAAACCTACGTATTCCAAACAAGAGAAGGTGGCATCGGAATTTTGCAAATTATCGGATTTGCAGATCAGGGGAAGGATTTGAAGATTCGGTACAAGATCGTACAATCATCACTGGTTTCCAAAGATGCACAAAATAAACATGTTGAGAATGACGTACCGGAAATGTAGGGCAAACTGCCCGACATCGGAATCCGCCAACGGCGCGGTGAACGCAGAAGTTCGCGTTCAGAACGGCTCGATTGATTTTTCCGGGCCGAAGAATTTGTCCGCCTCTCTGATGGCGGAGACCGACCTGGGGACTATCGAATCGGACTGGCCCATGGACAGTTCCGGATTTTTGGGCAAACGGCTCAGCGGCACGATTGGAGAGGGAAAGGGAAAAATCTACCTGAAAAACAATACCGGTGCGATCCGCATTCATAAACAGTAGGGCAAAAAGAGACAGCAAGATCGTGCTGCAGCCGTCAGGAGGGCGGATCGGTCTTGCAGTGCGGGCAGGCAGGGGCGGGGGCGGATTTGCGGCGGGGCCATTTCGTTCGTAGGTCGAGGTTAAGAAAATAGCCAAAGAGGGCGATGAGGAAGATCGCCGCGGCAATGTGGATGGGGGAATGATGTTCATGGCGGTGTACCGCCGAGGCAGGGAGTTCGGCCAGGAGGAAGTTGAAGAGACCACCCAGCAGAAGGCTTGAGAGTGTAACCGTTAGAAGGTAAATCGCGAATACTTTTTTGCCAAATGCCCGCAGGACGGCGCCGAGCGTGGCGATGTTGGTGACGGGTCCGGCCATCAGCAGGACCAGTGCAGCGCCGGGCGACATGCCCGCCGCGACCAGCGACGCCGCCAGCGGCGCCGAAGCCGTGGTGCAGATATACATGGGGATGGAGATCGCCAGCATCATCAGCATGCCGGGCAGTCCCTGCGTCCAGGGGATGTCTTTCAGCGAGTTTTCGGGAAGCAGCGTGCTGATGAGAGCCGCCAGGAGTATCCCGATCAGCAGCCACCGGTAGATGTCTTTGAGCAGATCGATGAAGGCGAATCGCAGCACGTCTTTGAGTCGAAACGTGCGGCGAACGGCGAAGGCGGCGTTTGCGGGCGGTGAGGAATGACAGCAGGATGGCTCGGAAGGTTTTTTCTGCGCGGCGGCGGGCGATGTATCGAACAGGTTGACCAGCACACCACCAATCAGCCCGCTGACTAAAGCGGCGAAGACTTTGAAGATCGCGAAAGGCCACCCCAGAAACGTGGCGCTGACCAGAATGGAATCCACGCCGGTCTGCGGCGTGCTGATCAGAAATCCCACCGATGCGCCGTCGGAGGCCCCTTCCTTTTTCAGCCCCAGCGCCGCGGGGATCACTCCGCAGCTGCACAGCGGCATGGGAACGCCGATCGCGACGGCCTTGAACACGTCGGCGAATTTCCTCCCTCCCAGATGCCGGACAATAAACCCCTCCGGGAGAAGAACGTGCAGAATCCCCGCGATCACCATCCCCAGCAGCAGCCAGGGCGAAAGCTCCAGCAGAATATGCCACAAATGCCCGCCAAATTGTCCGATTCCGTCCGCCATCCGATCCTCGTGCGTGATACGCGTCTCAAAATGCCCTTTCAGACAGGGACATTCTGTATTATAATTGTAGAGCGATGCGGTGCGGAAAGCAAATCACCCTTTCAGCCATCGCCACCCGGCCAGAATCGCCTGCCAGTTGAAGACGATATTTATAATCAGCATGGCAAGGGCCAGAATTTTCCACCAGTTCCAGATGGGTTTAGCGGAATGCCCCAATTGTCCATAACTGTCGCGTACACGCGGCAGCGGCGCAACGTTGTCGGGTTTGGTCCACAGCGAAACGAAAACCATGAATACGACCAGGCACAGAAACGCATACAGCGAGAGGAGAAGAAACGGCTGGGAAGCAATCCACTCGTTCCGTCCGGATAATTTATAATAAGCCAGGATCCCACAGCCGGCCGTCCCGACAATCATCGTGGCCAGCGCCGCCGTGGACGTGGCTCGCTTCCAAAGAATCCCAACCAGAAACACCGCCGGCAGAGGCGGCGCCAGAAACGCGATGACGGACTGAAGCAGATTGAAGAGGTTCATCCGCTTGACATTACTCAGCAGCAGCGCCAGCGAGATTCCCGCCGCCGCGCCGATCACGGTCATGATCTGTCCCAGCCGGCGGATTTGTTTCTTCGTGGCGTCGGGTTTGAAAAATTTGCAGTAAATATCCAGCGTCACTACGGTGCTCAGCGAATTCAGCCCCGAATCGACGGTGCTGACCAGGGCGGCGATCATGACCGCCACGATCAGCCCGACCATGCCGACGGGCAGGTAGTTCGCCACCAGGGTGATATACGCCTTGTCCGGCGTGTCGAGGTCCGGATGGAGGATTTTGCACGCGATGCCGGGGATATAAAAAATGAACGGGATAAGGATTTTTAAAAATCCCAGAAACACGCAGCCCAGCTGTCCCTGCCGCAGGTTTCGGGCGCCAAGCACCCGCTGCACAATGGTCTGGTCTGTACACCAGAACCACACCCCCATGACGCCATAGCCAACCATCGCATACCACGGATATTCCGGATCGTCGGCCAGGAAAAGCTTCCAGTGATCGGCGGGAACGTTTTCAATCAGCGTTCCCACCCCTCCGGCTTTGGCCACGACAATAATCGTCAGCACCGCCGAAGCGAGGATCATCAGGATGGATTGAAAGGTGTTGGTGATGGCGACCGCCGCCAGACCCCCCGTTACGGTAAAGCTCGCCGCGATGGCAACCAGAAGGATCAGGCAGGTCCACAGAGGCCATCCGAGAATCTGCCCCAGCAGTACCCCGCCGGCATACAACGAGCAGCCCAGCCAGAGAACGAGGGTGGAAATGACGGTGAAGATCGAAAGGAACACGCGGCAATTCTGATCGAATCGCCGGCTCATGAATTCCGGCATGGTGCTGATTTTGGTATTCAGGTAATGGGGGATGAACACCATGGAAAGGAGGACGAGGAAGGGCCAGGCAAGCCATTCAAAATTGGCGGCGGCCATTCCGGTGGCGTAGGCGGTGCTTGCCGAGGCAATGAGCATAGAGGGATCAATATTGGTCACGAACAGGGCGAATCCGATATTCGGCCAGCCAAGCTGCCGACCGGCCAGGAATAAATCCTCCTGATACTTTTTCTGAAAACTCACCCAGAATCCCAGCGCCAAAACCGCCAGAATATAAACGATAATAACCAGAAAATCCCACCCCGTCAGCAGACTTTGTATTTCCATAAATATCCTAACTTCTTTGATTACTTGATATTATAAACGTATTACCGCTCATTCGGACAGGCCCATAGTATTGGCTGTCCCACGCTTCTTCAAGATAAATTGTCACTGTTTCCGAAAAACCATCCCTTCACGGAACCATGCCGACGGCGGTCCGGTTCCCCGAGGTTATTCCCCCGTATTTGAGCTTGCAAAACGAACTTTTACCGAAGATGATGACCCCATCATGAACACAATGTCGGAAGCCGTTAAGCGAGCAATGGATATTCTGGGGGTAATTATCCTTTGTCCTTTCGCGCTGGCCATCGGTCTGCCGGTGGCCATTCTGATCCGGCTGACCTGCGGACGAGGAGTGATATTTCGCCAGGAACGGGCCGGGCGGAACGGAAAGCCGTTCATCTTGTACAAATTCCGCACCATGAAGCGGGATGTGGATGCGTTTGGCCCGTCGCCCAAGGGGGATGAGGATCCCCGATTGACCCCGCTGGGCAAAAAGCTCCGGGCGTGGTCGCTGGATGAACTCCCTCAGTTGTGGAACGTGCTTCGCGGCGAAATGAGCCTGGTGGGGCCTCGCCCGCTGTATATGGAGCAGATGCAGGAGTGGAACGCCAGGCAGAGAAAGAGGCTGGAGGTCAAGCCGGGTCTGACGGGTCTGGCGCAAATCAGCGGCCGGGGCAATCTCACCCTGGAAGAAAAACTGGAGCTCGATGTGCAGTACGTGGAAAAGCGGACTCTTCGGCTGGATCTGAACATTTTACTTCGAACCGCCTTTCGAGTGGCCCGGCCGGTGGACATTTACGAAAAACGCTACTCCCAGTCCCAGGAAACGCGGCAGCGAAAATCGCCGTCCTGATCGATGGAATTTGGGAATCCATCATTCCTCCGCCAGATGCTCCGCAGCCGCGAATCCCGTTTTTTGAACACGGACTTTATTTTGTAGAGAATCGTTCGATTACCCCCCTGTATGATGAGACGGGGATTACGAAGAACCTTCCGGAACGCAGACAAATTTGCCGTTCTCCACGCCAACCCGCCCCGCGATGCATTCCGGATCGTGCTGAAAATACAGCAGCCAATTCTCCCGCGCCGCCCGCTCCAGAATGTCCCGCTTTTCCTCGGCTTGCTTCAAGGGCTGCAACTCGTACGCCGTCAGATACGGAATATGAAAATGCCGGGACGTGGGAATCAAATCGCCGGTGAAAAACACGGTCTGTTCGGGTTGCCGAATCAGAACCGTCTGCAGCGCGGGCGTATGACCCTCGAATACAGCCAGCGAAATCTCCTCCGTCAGCGGCCCCCCGCCGTCATGAAATACAATCTGCCCGCAGCGGGACAAATAATCCATCATCGGTTTCAGATAACTGGCCCGGTCTTTCACGCTGGGCCGCTGCGCCCAGTCGTACTGCCTTCGCTGGATGTGCAGCGAGGCGTTGGGAAACGTCGGCTCCAGTCCGCCGACCCCGCGACGAATCAGTCCCCCCGCGTGATCGAAATGCAGATGCGTCAGAATGACATCCGTAATCTCGTCCGGTGTCAGGGAATACTTCCGCAGCGCCTCTCGAAAATCGAAATCCCGCGGCTGGATTCCGTAAATCGAATAAAATTTCTCCTCGTGCCAGTCCCCGATCCCCGTATCCACCAGGATCGCCCGATCCCCCCGGCGAAGCAGCAGCGCACGCAGCGCCAGAAGAATGCGATTGTCCGCGTCCGGAGGCCAGAGCGCCTGCCAGATCACCTTCGGCACGACGCCGAACATCGCACCGCCGTCCAGCCGGAAATCGCCGGTGCGGATCGAATGAATCTGCACGGCGAAACTCATGGCTCATGTTCCGCAAAGGATTTGAACACATCCTGGGGCGGCGCCGCTTTCTGCACCGTCGTGGTTTCCGCGGTTGCCGGCTCCCGAAGCTGCTTCCAGAGCTTTTCATTGCCCGGGCAACCCGGATCGGAATGATCAATGCGCTGAAAATACGCGTCCGCCCGGGCGCGGCAGCCCCCGCAGTACCACCGATAGTCGCACGAGCCGCAATTCCCCTCTCGCTCGTCCCGGTCGCAAAACAGATCCCACCAGGGATTGTTCTGAAAAATTTCCGTGATCGATTTTTCGCGGAGACGCCCCATCACCCGATCGGGCATATACACGCAGGGCGTCACCTCCCCCCCCGGCTGGATGCAAACATAGGTTCGCCCCGCGCCGCAGCCCCCCAGATATTTCGCCACCACCCGCGCCTTGGTCCCCGCCGCATTCCCCGCGTGGCTGCACGACACCAGACCGTCCGCGCCGGAGTGGGTCAGGCAGATTCGCCCGAACTGCGGCGCCGTGCTGATGACGCCGATTTTTCTGGATTCCATCCACCGGTGAAGCAGCTTTAGAAGCTCTTCCCGCTGCCCCGGCGTGATGTCCTTGTCGGCCATGTCTTTGCCGCGACCCACCGGGATGAAATTGAAATGCGCAAAACAGCTCACGCCCAGATCTACCGCCATCTGGATCATGTCGTTGACCTGATCGTAATTGTCCTGATGGACGCACATCGCCAGCCCCGCGCGAAGACCCGGCGTCGCGACGACGTTCTGAATGCCCTGCACGGATTTTTTCCAGAGACCCGGCACTCCCCGGAACTGGTCGTGCTTTTCCGGCGTCACATAATCCAGCGAAATCTCCGCGTACTTCAATCCCGCCTCCGCCAGGCTCGCGCAACGCTCCGGCGTGAGCAAACCCCCATGCGTCGCGATGGAAGTATGCATCCCGTACTCTTTGCAGAGCTTTAACGCAGGTTCCAGATGGGGGGACAGCGTCGGCTCCCCACCGGCGAACGCGATCATCGCCACGTACTGTTTCCCCAACTGATGAATCACATCGAGTTTCTCCGCCAGCGCCAGCTCCTCCCCGTTGCCGGTCGCTCCCGACGACTGATAGCAGTGCCGGCACCGCAAATCGCAGTGATGGGTGAAATTCCAGACTGCAAAAAGCGGATGCATCCATCGCTGCGGCGTGGTCAAACCATATTTCGCCACGCTCCTCGCCGTCGCGATAATCCCGCGCAGCGTCGGCGGATGCCCGGCGAGTTTTTCCCGGAGCTGTTCCGTGGGCGTGTTCCCCTTCATCCGGTTCAGGGCATAATGAATGGGCCAGTAAAGAACCCGCTCATGAAGAGAGGCTTTCGCGTCGCCATAGGTCTGCAGCGCGCGCAGAAGATGAGGGCCGGCTTTCCCGGGCCGCTCCTCCGTCAGTTTGCGGAGAACGTACCGCGCCCAGTCTTTCTGCATCCATCGTTCCAGCGGGTGCGTATAGTGCAGCGAAGCCACCGGAGCCGTCGGCGGGCTTTCAGGAGGTTTCCTCATGTTCGTGTTTTTCTCCGTGGCGGATATGCATGGCGTGGCGAAGACGACGAAGCGGATGGTTCGCACGGTACCATACGATAAACCGGTAACTGACAACGTAACTGACGGCCCCCAGGAGCAACCCCACCACAATGCTGCCGACCCACAAATCGATCGACAGATTGAGAAGTTCCACACAGAGCTGCCAGAGATTTTTCCATCGATCCGGATCCGAAAGGTGTTCGGCCAGCAGGTTCCGGTCCGTAAGGCCCGACAGAAGCTTCTTCATCTGCTCCATCGTTAATTCCGGTCTTGTCCCGAACAAACCCAGCAGAAAACGGCCCACTCGATAGTTCGGATAGTAAATGGGCAGCAGAGTAAAAGGGTTGGATATCCAGACAATCGGAATCCCTGCCAGACGGTTTGCCTTCAGCAGCGATGCCGCCAGAACCACCAGCGCCATCTGGAACCCGATGGTCGGCGTCCAGGCAATAAAAAAACCCACCGCGATCCCCAGCGCCAGACGATGAGGCGTGTCATCGGCATGGAGAATCCGATGCACGATAAAATACTCGATTCGCCGGATTGTTTTTCGAATGGCAATCATCGGGAGTTCAAAATCCTCTGTACCATGCCGAACACCTCTTCGACCGAAATCGCGTCCATACGATGCAGCGCATGCCGGCTGTAACGCCCCCTCCGGCCAACCGATGGCGCCGCCTGCACCACATGGTCCAACTGCCCGTACGGGCCTACAACAGCCGGTTGGGTCGGTCCGTACAGCCCCACAACCGGACGATTCATCGCCGCCGCGATATGCAGCGGGCCCGAATCGTTCCCCACCACCAGCGAAGCGCGGTGCAGCAGGGATATCGTCTGCGGCAAACTCGTCTGATTCACCAGATTAATAATCCGGTTCTCCGTATCCTGTTCTATCGTCCGGGACAGATGAAGTTCATCCGGACCATACCCCAGCAGGACCGAAGGCATATCATAATGCTTTCGGATTCGTTCGGCAAGCTCCCCGAAAAAGGCCGCCGGCCACCGCTTTTCCGGCTCCGCCGCCCCGATCAGAAGAACCGAAAAAGGCGCCCCGCCCACAACCCCGGCCTTCTCCAAAAGTTTCCCTGCCCCCGCATCCGCCGCCGGATCGAGTGGAAGATCAAATACCTTCTCCTCCTCCCCAAAGCCAAGAACCTGGGCAAACCGCCAGTAACTCTCCACCGCATGCTCCGGCCGCCAGGGCGTATTCACCCGATAATTATAAAAACACCACGCCAGCTCCCGCGCCCGCCCAAATCCAACCCGAACCGAAGCCCCCGTGCAAAATGCGATAAACCCGCTTCGGAAAAGACCTTGCAAATCCAGCACCAGATCATACCGCCGCTGATGAAGCTCCCGCAAAAATCCGATAAACTGCCTCGTGACCCGCCCGCTCCGACCCACTCGGCTGAATTGCTTCCGGTCAAATTCCACTATCTCATCCAGTACGGGAAGGGTGTGCAAAACAGCGGCGCAATCCGGCCGAACCAGCCAACTGATTCGAGCGCGCGGATATTTCTTCCGCAATCCATACGCGATGGGAATGCTGCGAACCACATCCCCGATCGAGCTGGGCTTGAGAATCAGAATATTTTCAAATTGACGGTTTCGGATGGCGTTCACTTTCGGTTCACCGGAAGCTTCTTACCGCTCATTCCACGGGAAATGCGGCTTTCCATATGCTTCCATAATTCCTTTTTTACCAAGCGCTTATCTTTCTTTTTGTAAGATTCCGACTGAATCACGGTGCGGAAATACGCCCGGAATGTCCGAATCCGGTCCCGGGGGGAAATCGAAGGCTGCGTACCGAGGGAAATACCCAGTCGAATCAGCGCCCGATGACTCGAAAATTGGATATAAGGAAGCTGTTTCTGCAGACCATCCAGATCGATCAGAAATACACGGTCCGGGGAACCTCCTTCCCCCTGCTGGACCATCAGATTGGAGGCCTTGCAATCGCGATGCCGAATTCGATATAAGTATAGATTTCCCAAAAGGTTGCCGATTTTGTCCGCCAGGGCGTTCCGCCGCTTGCCACTGGCGGGAAGACCTCCTTTTTTCACCATCTGGTAAAGCGATTGGCTGTTTTGGATTTTCTCCGTGATCAGAATGCTTTCGTCATGCGAAAAAATCCATCGGCTGTGTTCCATCGCCGCCAGAGGCCAGGCGGTTGGGATATTCCGGGCAACCAGCATATTGGCGCGATGCCAGTTCCGCATTCCGCGGGATCGGCAGAACCCTTTGAAAAATCCCTTCCACGTCCGCGGAACCTCACTGTGCTTGAGGACCACCTCCACCATCTCGTTGCCCAGCCGAAGCGGACCCGAAGAAACGGTATTCCAGGTCCCTTTCTTGATCAAAGCCGCATTCTGGAGAAGATCCTTCGGATGCTTCAGGACCTCTTTCCATAACTCCGGCGTATATTCGCGTCGGCTGAATTCAGAAAAGGGAATCGGCCGCTTCGACTGGCAATACACCCGGCCCAGCCAGCCCCCGCCCAGCGGTATGGTTCTGGAATACCGGCTGTCCCGCAACGACCGCCGATCCCGGCGATTCAGGACGGCCAGCCGATACCGGTCCGCCAAAACATCAATATCCTGCATAAAGGCATGGATGGTCTCGGCGGAAAAATGCCCCTTGGGCTGAATGGTCCGCAGGTACGTTCCCAGAAACACCAAAAACTCGTCGGTCGTAATTCGTTGCCGAAGACCGGCCGCAAGCATCGCCAGGTTCTTCATCCGCCAGCCCGTGCGGGGATCGGCTTCCGTCTGGCTGGGTCTCTGGCGAAGTTGGATGTCCTGAAGGTCCGTAATGTAGGCGGCGGTATAAAATTCGTTTGCACCGCAGCCCGGTCTAAGAATGATATTGCCCGGGTGAAAATCCGGATGGCAGATCCCCGCCCGGTACAGCCTGGCGACAAGCTCTGCCGAAAGACGAAGCGCCTGCCGCAACGCTTCCCCGGCGAGAACCGGTTCGCTCCAGAGCAGCGAATCCAGACTGGTCGTCTCCCCCAAACTTCGAGTCAGGAGTATCGCCAAGGCGTTTCTTCCAAATCCTTTCTTCGCCCATGCCAGGGGCCGCGGCGCAGGAACATCCAGTGAATTGGCAATCTGAAGATTGCGAAATTCCGTTCGACTGGGCCAGTTCAAAAAAAAGTACCGGAAAAACCGCGAAAAAGTCCCGGTGCAGTAGATTTTGACAAAAAGATCCTGCTTGTCGTTCCGCCAGCGATACACCTGCCGCATCGGATTGCTTTTGATGCATACGGCGCGGGGATCCTCATCCAGCGACAGCCACTCCGGCGCCTCCCGGCTGGTCAAAAAAGGGAAAAAGTCCGTGCTTGCCTGCCAATCCAGCTTCCCAAGACGAACGCGAAGCTCCTTTTTGGGAATTCGAACGGCGGGCAGAACCGATGAGACTGGATTGTTACTCGTTTTCATGCAAGCACTTAAAAAATTCAGCCCATCCACGCGACATTCGCTGCGTCAATAGGCTGTCAAATCGCTTTCCGGTTTGTTATACTGCCCGGCTATTGTATTCCGAACCAATTGCCTTTGCAAGGATGACTTTCTATGCACGATAAACGGGCCGCCGAACGGGTGCGACGGGAGTTGCCAATCCGGCTATTCCAGGTACTTCTGTGCCTGGCGGTGTTTTCCGCCGGCTGCGGCCGCCTCAAACCCGTGAACCTGATTAATGCCGATACCCACGTCCATTCTCCGAGGGTGCTGGTCTTTTTCGCGGACGGCGTGAATCGTCAGGTCTTTCGCCAGATGTTGCACAGCGGGAATCTGGAGAACATCGACCGCTTTCTCGTTCGCCGGGGCGTATCCGTTGAAAACGCCATAACCTGCGCCCCATCCATCACCTACGCGATAACCGCTAGTTTTCTGACAGGTAAAGTACCAGGCCATCACGGCATTCTGGGAAACCGCTTTTTCGACCGAGATCGGCTCATCCTGGCCGATTTCAACACCATCGCCACCTACCAGAACGCCGAACAATACTATTATCAAAGCCCCACCCTCTTCGAAATCCTGGATGACAAATACTCCGTTTCCATCCAAACCGCCCTTCGACGGGGGGTCTATCGGAACATCGACAACTGGGCCTCCTCCGGAATTCGTTGGTATTTTCACCAGATCCCGGAGATCGACTGCCTCGTCGCCGAGCAGTTCAACCTCATCAGCAAAGAAGCCAGGCGCGCCGGACGCTGGCCGGAGCTGATCTGGGCCTATATGCCCGCCACGGATGAAATGGGCCACCGCTATGGCCCGGATTCCAAACCATACCGACACGCCCTCCAAAATATGGATGAACAGATCGGCCGGATCTGCAAAGCACTGCAAGCTAGCGGCCTTCTCGACGATACCTATTTATTCTTTGTCACCGATCACGGAATGCCCCCCTGTCCAAAAAACAACTACTGGGAAATTGCCAAAGCCTTGAAACTTCGGTTCCATTGGCGAATCGCCGAAACGGGACCCGACGCCCGCACGGAATACAGCCGCCGGCGAAACGAATATGCAAACGCAGACGCCGTTGTTGTCAATGGCGGAAACCGAAGGGTTTTTATCTATCTGCGAAACGGACCGGACTGGAATCCGCTTGCCTCGCGGGAACAAATCGAACCGGTAACGGCCTATCTGGCCCAACAGCAATCCGTCTGCCTTTCGGCGTATCGTATTGACGACAATCAAGTTATGCTCCAAAACCGACTCGGACGGGCGTTGCTCCAAAGACAAAATCCCCTCGACAATACCATTCTGGACCTCAAACAATACTCCTACCGGGTCATTGACGGAACGGACCCCCTTGGATATACTTCTTCCTCTTGTGCCTCGGCGCTGGCAGATGGCGAATTCCATACCGGCAAAGCTTGGCTGGAAGCCACCGCGAACATGGAATATCCCGATTTGCCGGTGCAGTTGATCGAGATGTTCGACAGCCGACGGGCGGGCGACATCGCGGTCTTTGCCGCTTCGGGCTGGGATTTTGCCCGCGAAAATATCGCCGGCCATGGCAGCGTGCTCGCCGAAGATATGGCCGTGCCCCTGCTGGTCGCAGGACCCGGCATTCCAAACGGCACATTAGATACCGCCCGTACCGTGGACCTGGCCCCCACCATCGTGGATATGCTGGACCCGGCCAGGCGGGCCTTGTATCCAATGGATGGAAAAAGCATCCTGCCGGAGCTGCGTTCCGCAAAGTAGCGGTTGCGACCCCGGCCAAGGAGCAAAGATACTAGATAGAAAGTACTACGATGTTGAAACGGACACACAGTTGCGGCGTGCTGCGGAAAACCGACGAAGGCAGGGAAGTCATTCTCAACGGTTGGGTCCACTCCTACCGCGATCACGGAGGCGTGGTCTTCATCGATCTGCGCGACCGGGATGGACTCACCCAACTGGTGTTCAACCCCGACAGCAATTCGCAGATGCACGAACAGGCCAGGGCTTTGCGGACCGAATGGGTCATCGGCGCCCGAGGCAAGGTCCGCCACCGCGCTCCCGGCATGGAAAATCCCAAACTCGCCACAGGCGATATCGAAGTCGTGGTAACCGAGCTGGAGCTGTTCAACAAGGCCCTCACCCCGATTTTTGAAATCGGCGATGATATCGACGTCAACGAGGAGCTTCGGCTCCGCTACCGCTATCTCGACCTGCGACGCCCCCGCATGCAGCACATCATGCGGACCCGAAACCGCGTCACCAACATCGTCCGCAAATATCACCAGGAGCACGGCTTCTACGAAATCGAAACCCCCATGCTCGCCAAGAGCACCCCGGAAGGGGCGCGCGATTTCCTGGTCCCCTCCCGTCTCTGCGAAGGCAGTTTCTACGCCCTCCCCCAGTCCCCTCAGCTCTTCAAGCAAATCCTGATGGTCAGCGGCATGGAACGCTATCTCCAGATTGTCCGCTGCTTCCGCGATGAAGACCCAAGAGCCGACCGACAGGTCGAATTCACCCAGGTGGACCTCGAAATGAGCTTCGTCGATATGAACGACGTGATCGCCATCACCGAAGGATGCATGGCCCAGGTCTTCAAGGAAATCCTCAACGTCGAGGTCCCCCTGCCCATCCAGCGAATCAGCTACCAGCAGGCGATCGAGGACTACGGCATCGACCGCCCCGATTTGCGGTTCGAAATGAAGCTCAAAGATCTGACCGACATCGCCGCACAATGCGAATTCAACGTCTTCAAGACCGTCCTCAAGGCAAAAGGCATCGTCAAAGGACTCTGCGCGCCAGGCGGCGCGAAGTATTCTCGCAGCGACATCGAAAAAGGACTCACCGAATTTGTCGCCGCCTACGGCGCACGCGGCCTGGCGTGGTTCAAGGTCACGAAAACCGACGACGGAAAACTCGACCTGACCAGCAGCATCGCCAAATTCTTCACCGATGCCCAGCGGCAGGACCTTCTGCGGCGATTCGACGCAAAAGCCGATGACCTCATTCTCATGGTCGCCGCCGATGCGGCCACCGTCAACAAAGCCCTGGCGCCCCTGCGATGCAAACTCGCAAAAGAGCTGGGATTGATCCCGGACAACCTCTACCGATTCGTCTGGGTCACCGATTTCCCCCTCATGGAGTTCAACAAGGAAGAGAACCGCTGGGATTCCCTCCACCACCCCTTAACCGCCCCCCAGCCCGAGGACATCCACCTCCTCGACGTCGATCCTCACCAGGTCCGCTCCCAGGCCTACGACATCGTCCTCAACGGAAACGAAGTCGCCGGAGGCAGCGTCCGTATCCATCAGCCCGACGTCCAGGCGAAAATCTTCAAGCTGCTGGGCATCACCGACGAGATGGCCCAGGAACGCTTCGGCTTCTTCCTCAAAGCCCTCCAGTACGGCGCCCCGCCCCATGGCGGCATCGCCTGGGGACTCGACCGCATGGTCATGCTCCTCACCGGAACCGACAACATCCGCGACGTCATCGCATTCCCCAAAACCCAGAAAGGCCAGTGCCTCCTCAGCGACGCCCCCTCCGGCGTGGAAGAAAAACAGCTCCAGGAACTGCATATCCAAATTCGGAAAACCGGCCCGGAAAAATAACCGCGGGAAATCCCCCGGCGAAAAAACAAATCCCGCTTTGACGGAGAGCCGCCCCGTATGGCGGACCCATCTTCTCCCCGCCCGCTGGCGCAAGAAATATCCCTTTCCCTAACGCAAACGCAAAAAAACTCTACCCCAATTCTACCGCGGCAGATTCCTTCGATCCGCTACTTATAATACTCCCCAAAAACTGGACCATGGATTAAGGTGGATTTGTCGCCTGGA
>CAZOTP010000043.1:0-15869 GCA_964582655.1 uncultured Pirellulales bacterium
CAGATGCCAGCCCCGGCCTGTGCTGGACTTGCCCATGTTCTCGGTGAAGATGGGCATTTCTTTCTGGATGGGTTTGATCAGCTGACACCATGTCCGCCGCTCGCGTTCAGGAAACACCCGCCCTTTCTGTTTTCGTATGGGCTCCAGGTATTCCCGCAGTTTGTCTGCCATAGGGATGGTCCGGATCTTTCCACCCTTGCCTTTGATGGTAATCAGGCGATTCGGGAAGTTAATATGATCCCACGAAAAGGCCGCCAGTTCACTCTGCCGCATTCCGGTGTAAATGGCGGTTAGAATTTCCCCGTAAAGACCATGCTTTTCCCCCCATTTCAAGGCTTGTTTGCATTCCTCTGGGCTAAGGAAGCGAGGCAGCCGCTTGGAGGCTTTGGGAACGGCGATCTTGGTAACGGGATTCAGTTCCAGGATCGAACGGTCCATGAGAAACTGGCAAAACTTACTCAGGGCGGCTCGATAACCGCGTATGGTTAAGGGCTGAGCCTTTTCCGCCTGAAGGTGGGTCAGGAAATCCTGCACCTTGGCACGTGTAATCTCTTCCGGCTCTCGGATCGTGCCCCACTCGATGAACCGGTTGAGCCAACCGGTTTGATGAATCCAATGCTGTTGGGTGGTGGTGGCCTTGAGGGTTTTGGAGAATACCTCCACCAGGTCATCCAGATTGGCGGTTTCGGTGCTGACCGGTTTCGCTTTCAGCCGGCGGTCGATCTCCTTCTGTCGCTCGCGGGCGATCCCCTGACGGGTGGTTTCCAGCGACTCACGCTTGATAATCCCGTCGCGATCCCGATATTTTATCCACCAGAATCGACTGCCGGAACGTTGATAGATACTGCTCATAATGTGTCCTCCAAATCAGAAAACAGACCGATCGGTTGGGCACATTTTTGGGCACAGTAAGAACATTTGTCAAGAGGTCCGATTTTCATAAACCCTTGTCAAATAAGGACTGCCGAAGGAGGGAATCGAACCCTCACGATGTTGCCATCACGGGATTTTGAATCCCGCGCGTCTGCCAGTTCCGCCACTTCGGCAAATTATTGTCATCCAAAGGATTACACTCATCTGCAGCCGGTGAATAATATCCATTTTGGACGTTTATATCCTATCGAAGGTCAGGAGAATTGTCAACGGATTGTTGTGAGATAGGATTAAAATATTCCAGCATTGACCTTGTGATGAAATCCGGGTAAAATCAAAGTTTGAGGTAAGAATATTTTTTCGGGGCGTGGCGCAGTTTGGCTAGCGCGCTTGACTGGGGGTCAAGAGGTCGCAGGTTCAAGTCCTGTCGCCCCGAGTTTTGTAACCTCAGCGGTATCCAGTGTTTGTGAAACGCCGGATGCCGCTTCTTTTTTGCCCACCGGGGTGTTTTGGGGCACATGCAATGGATTTGCTAGGAAATTTCCTTTCAGAGCAGCCACACTTGCAAGCCGCGCCCGATCAATCAGGGTCTCCCGGATGCCCACATAATAGGTCATCGTGGTCTCGATGCTGGAGTGACCGGCCAGCCGCTGGACTTCGTGAGGCATCATGCCTTGTTCCATCCATTCGGTGATACAGGTGGCCCGCAGGTCGTGGAACTTGCCTTCAGGGACTGCGGCTCTCCGACAGATCACCCCCCAGTTTCGCCGGAAATTATTGTCCGGACACCGGGCGACGCGATCTTTAAGTTGGCCCTGCTGCTTTAACTTCATCAGGCTCGCATAGCGCTGGGGGGACAACAATAGATACGGCTGCCCTTCCGGCAAGGCTTCCTGTATTGAAATCAGAAGCCTGGCCAATTCGTCGATGAGAGGTAGTTCACGACGTTCCTTATCCTTCACCATCCATCGCCAGGTGAAGGCAGAATCCATCTTGGGCTGTACGATCACTCTGGCCTTGGCGAAATCGATGTCACCAGTTGTCAGGTTGAGAATCTCCCCCCGCCGAAGTCCTGCCGTTTTGGCCAGAAGAATCCGTGCTTTCCATACAGGATTTGTCGCCGCCCGCAGCAGACGATGTACCTCCTCCTCGCTGAAAAGACGTAACTGCCTCTTGGGGACCTTCATCAATGGAAATCCATCGAACGGATTCTTCTCCAGTTGTCCTCGCCGGACCGCCAGCGAAAAAATGCGCCGAAGCATCTTGATATGCGAGTTCACGGAGGCGGGACTGAGTCCCCGGTCGATGCAATACTGCTGGCATAGCTCGCAATGCCGATAGGTGACTTCATCCGCGTAGAGATTCCCGTTGGCCGCGATGAAATCTTTCATGCGGTATGCTGCGGAGTCCGCCGTGGACGATTCAATTTGCGTTCGTGTCCTTTCCAAATAGTCCTCCAGAAGGGCTCGGAGTTTCATCCGACCCGGGGTCTGGATGCCCATTCGCAGTTCGCGTTCCTTCTGGTCTCGCTGCCGCTGGGCCTTTTGGCGGTCCGCATGACCTAACGAAACCTGCCGTCTCTTGCCCTGTTCATCCTTGTAGTCCAGGACAAAGACAAAACTCGTACCGTCACGCGACGGTCGTTTCCAAAGCCGCACCAGTTGCTTCATTGTTCACCTCCTTCCCGAAACTGGAAGGCGGCTCGGATTGTTCCGTCCGTCATTCTAACCGGATTTTTTAGGGGGTCAAATATCATGGCTGTGGCTGGGTATTTTTTCGAATCCACTCCCTTATCATTTCTAGGGGATAAAGAGGCTGGCCGCAGATATGAATGCGTGGTAAGTCATGGAACCGCTTAAGGTTATAAATCGCGTTCCGATAGTCCTTCGCCTTGCTGACCTCTGGAATCCGCAGATATTGAATCAATTCCTGTTCTGTCATTAAGTCCGGAAAAACCATATTGGAACGACTTTGTTGAAACGGATTATGATAATCCAGTCGAGTATGATCGGCTTCATTGACCAAGGGATTGTGGTTGAGGGTAGTCATAGTGTGTTCTCGCCTATACGATATGGAATTGATGTTGATGGAGAGCTCATGCGGGTAATCCCGGCAGAGCTTCGAGACGCAAAGTTTCTTGAAGCGTAGAGATTAAACGTGGTCGTTATTCAAGTTGCTGAAAAAATGGCAAAAGGTCTGGATGAATTGTTGAGATGGCCCAAGTAAAGCTTGTATAAAAGGCTCAAGGGCATCCCGGTACGGTTCAAACGAAGGATAGTCGCCCCGAGTCCTAAAATCCTCGTTATTTTTAAAATAATGAGGATTTTCCCTTTTGTAGATATAACGTCAGATCCATGGTTATTCTCCGCAGGATTGCGGCATTATACATTGCTCCAGATTCTTTTATCCGCAAAATCGTGGAATGGATTTGCGATCAATCGTGTTTTCGGGTTCGAGCCTGTGCCTGCTGATGCGCTTTTTGCAGGGAGTCAATGATCAAAGAAGATTCCCGGGCAGATTCTTCTTTGTTTTGAAGCGGAGGCGTGGCAGCGGGTGCAAAATCGGGTATCTGGTTTTTCTTCAGACGCTTCGAATGGCGCTGTTTTTCGGAAGAATCTGATGCATCCGGTGCGGCAACAGCAGCAACCCTGACTTTGTACCGGTGAAAGACAGCCAACGGAGCGGCCAGCACGCCTGTGCGCCGTTCCAGCACTTCCAGCAGAAATACAATCACTGCCATGATCAGCAGACCGCTGCTGAGGAAAAACCACCGGGGCGAACGGGGCATATCGTTCCAGACCTCATCCAGAGTAAGCCGATTGGTTCCTCCGGTGATTCGAGCGGCGGCTTTCAGGCTTTCGTGTCCCTGGCCTGGCTGGGTCGGCGCGTATTCGGGAGAATACGGCAGGCAGACGGGAGGCAGATGAATCGGCCCAAAGCCGTCAGACGATACGACCGCCAGGGAGGTTTCCTCACCTCGCAGCGGAATATCCACGCCCATGGTGTCGGCATCAATCCATTCCAGCATGATTTGCGCAACTTCCGGTTTGCCGTCGATTCTGCCTCGAAGCAAAGCGGCTTTTGGAGGTGCGGCACCCAACGCCGTTTGATGATTCCCCGAAAACATCAAACGAATCTGGCAGATTCCGTTGATTACCTCCTGCGAAAGCATCATGTCCGGCGGAAGTTTGGCGTCGGTGCCGGCGGCCCATCTGGCCATGCTGGAAAAAAGTTCCCCTGCGCCAGGCCACCGGCCCATCGGACCGGTGTAGGGTCCGTTGGCCTGGCCTGTATAACACAAAACGCGGCCCGTGCCTGCCTGCCAGAAGGCAATCAGGGGGGCTTGATATTCATCCTTGGTGATGGCGGCGAGGTTGGCTCCGTCGCGGAGATAACATAAATTGTAACCGCCAATGTCCGGCAGATCATCGAACGAGTGACGGGCAATGCTGAGCATGGGACCTGCGCTGCGGACGGAGGTTTGCTCCTCGAGAAAGGCGCTGCGGGCGACCATGAACGTGTCCTGGGCAAAGAGCCGCGGCAATTCGGATGCGCTGGTTGTAAAATAACACTGTCCCTTCCCGCGCGAGGCGATATCTTCCAGCAGTCCGGCGTCCACATCGCCCCGGGATCCCAAACCAATTACGCTGACCGTGATATTTGCCTGCAGGCAGTGTTCCAGAAGCTGCTGATACCGGCCGGGTTCTTCGGAATCCGCCGCATCCGCGAATAGAATAATATGTCGGGTTTTGGGAAGGGCGTCGGCCAGCATGCCGGCCGCGGCGGACAGGGCTTCGTAGATGAATATTCCGCCGCCCTGGGATTCGACGCTCAGGATTTTCTGCCGTAAGGCGGCCTTGTTCGTCAGGGGCGCGCGGGACACAATCACATGGGGGCTGCTGTCCACCGCCAGGACACCGAATTCATCCATGGACGAGAGCAGATCTAGGACCTGAACTGCGGCAATATTGGCCAGGTCCATTTTTGTCCGGCCCGGTCCCGCGGGAGCGGCCATGCTGCCGGAGCGATCCATGGCCACCACAATTGCCAGGGCCAGTTTTCGATGCTCCTGACGGAGTTCCATGGACACCGGCAGAATGTCCTCCAGAGGCGAACGGTAATAGCCTCCCGGACCATAGGATTGTTTGCCTCCGCATATCATCAGCCCCGATCCGGTCTGGCTGATCCACGCCGGCAGCAGGTTCATTCCGCCGGTGGTAAGCTCCTCCGCGGGCACGTCTTCCAGCAGCACGGCGGAATAATTCGACACCTCCTCCAGAGACCATTGACAATGGGACGGTTCTGCATCCGCCACATCGAGTCCCGCACTGCGTAATACCTCCGACAATCCCGTCGCGCCGGCGGAATGCACACAGAGAATGGGTTTGTTGCCTTCAGCGCCAATCAGCACGCGGGCGCGGTTATTTTCCGGGACGGGATCGACGGACGCCCCCTGCACCGTCAGCACATACTCCATGGTTCCGGCTTTTGCGGCCCGATCCCGAAACAGCAGAGAACTCAATCCCGAAGGAAGGGTCTGTTTCCCTCTGGCAATCACCATCGAACCCCGTCGGAGGGTATATTCGGCTTCCTGCTGCACCGGCGACTGAATCCACGCCGTCAGTAAAAACGACTCTCCGGAACCGACGGAGGATGGCGCGGCGATGTGCGAAACCGCCAGATCCCCGGCTGTCGCCCGTTCTGTCAACCGATAATCAATCGCTATATCGCGTCCGGCCGCCAGGCGTGCCGCGGCCTGGGGATCCTGCCCCGTCCAACGTCCGTCCGTCAGCAGGAGTATTCGTCCCGGACTGCCTGTTTCGATCAATTCCAGCGATTTTTCAATTGCCCCGGCGAGATCAGAGCCGTCTGGATCGACGGAATGGGTAAACTCTGAAAAGGCGCCTTGCGATACCGGCGATTTTTCCACTCTCGCTTCGCCCCCGAAGCTGACCACGGCCCAGCGATCCTTGCCGGCGGCTTTCAAGTGAATCAGGCGAATCGCTTCCAACTGGGATTCCATCGCATCAGGTGGCATGGACCGGCTGCGGTCCGCCGCAATGACAACCGTACCGGCTCGACTGGGGAGTTTCACAGCCGGGCCGGCGGCGGCCAGCACCAGCAGGAGCAGCGAGATTCCCCGCAGCCCGCGAAGCATCGTCGAGGGCAGCGGCCATCGCAGCCAAGCGGCGGCGACCGGAATGATCAGCAACAGCCAGATGGGATGCTGAAGAATCATGCGGTTTGGTTCCTGCCGAATCGAAGGATGTTCTGTTCGGTTGTTTGGCGGCCGGAAGCGATTATCACCATGTGAATCAGCATCGCCGTTATCGCCGCCAGCACCAAAGCCCAGGTGATATCCTGAACTATTTTTTCATCGCCGGCGGTGATGCGCCAGCAACCCCACTGCCCCGATTTGCAGTTGCGAAGATCGGATTCTTCGCTGTTCAGCAGATTCGCGGAAAACCGGCTAAAGGGGGGATTCCCGTCTGCCTGATAGATGCCGGGCCGATCAATTCGCAGAACCGCCTGACCATTCATGGGGTGCAGAGATACTTCGCTGCCGTCCGGAGTTCGAACGCGAATCGTCCGGTCCTTTTCATCCGTCACGAGCGGTATCGTTTGACCGACTCGCACATTGACCTGCCTGAATCCCGGAAGCATGTTTCGCCGATGTTCCAGGATATTCCAGACCAGCACGGGCCAATTGACCGATTGCGTCAGAGTCGAGGTTTCGGGCTTCAGCCGCACGTGAATGTGCCGGCCGGGTTCCCAGGTTTCTTCGGACATCAGCACCACACTGCCGGCCATAATAATCGGTCTGCCGGGCAAATCCCCTTCCGCTCCTCCGCTCCAGATTACGCCTTCCAGCGAAAGTCCCTCACTCAGAAGAGTGTTGCGATCCAGGACAAACGGTCCCACATACGCCTGGGCATTTTCCTCGATGTGGAACCGCACGGTCCAGGATTCGGAAGTTTGGCTCTCCGCGGGAGAATCCGTAAAGACCATTGCACCGGATTCTTCCGTAAAACGGACGCCTCCGCATGCCTCCAGGGCGCTGCGCACGGCCGATTGCAATTGGGGATGACCGATGCGAACCCGTACGGAAACCGTCCGTTCCGGGTCAGGCAATACCGTCACCTGGTTATCCATGGGCAGCGGATCTTCATCGATCCACGCGTGCAGTTCCGGCAGATCATGAGAAACCTCCAGGATAACCTGGTGTTCTGCGCCGGGATTCAGCGAAAGAGGATATGCTTTCACCGACGGCTGTCCGGCTCCCTGAACGTGCAGCGTGCAGGTTTTTGCCGCGGAAGAAAAATTTTTGACCGCGAAGAGACACCGGTCCTGCTCCGGGCCTTTTTTTCGTGAAGCGGCAATGAACGCGGCGTTCCCGTACGGTCTTCCAAACGACCACCATTCCATGTTGGAGTCATCGGCAATTGGCCGGGGCGATTCATGATCGGTCAAAATCAGGATTCGCACCTTTTTCTCGTACAGTTGACGGACCAGAGAGATCGCTTTGTCCAGGTCACCCTTTGGCGATCGACACTGCCATAACATCCGCACATCATGCAGTCCGGCGTCGGGGCTGTCCGTGGATCCGACCAGTCTGGGCTCATCCCCGGCCAAAAGAAAGGAGATACGGAGCCCTTCTTGTTTGTCAAGACACTCCTGCAGCGCGGATTCGGCTTTCTGTCGGGCGGAATCCGGATATCCCGCCTGCATGGAATAGGAATCGTCGAGAATGACCACGAGGGGGGGGTGATGGTCGCCGGTTTCCAGCAGCGGGCGGGAGGCTCCCAGCGCCAGCAGAACAAGAATCGTCAGTTCCAGAAACAACAGCAGGGGAAGCTGCATCCGTTCGAGCCGTCTGCCTCCTTGATGCGGCATTCGTTCATCCCTCCAGAAAATCAGGCTGGAGACCTGACGTCTCTGGAATCGCGTGCGAAACCAATAGATTCCTCCCAGAACCCCCAATGCCGTCAGAGCCCACAATGCGGCTGGAAAAGCAAATACAGGCATTAGCACATCCTTATCACACCCTGGGGGGCTAAAAATCCAAGGTCCCAGGTCTGCGCGATTTCCTCGGCCGTTACGGTCGCCAGGACCGCGCCCAGGCTCCGGGCGGAACGCTGCCATTGATCCTGATGCGAGGCCAGGCGTTTCTGATACCGATGCTGTACGGCGGCGTCAATATAGACATCCAGCGTTTCTGTGTTTTCACTGTCGATGAGGCGCATACTTCCCATTCCTGGTCCGGACCGGTCCGACTCGGCCAGAACCTGGATGATAATAACCGCCCCGGCTCGCCGGGAAAGAACCGCCAGGATTTCGCGCGGGTCGCCCAGCCACAATAAATCGCTGATCAGAATCCGGACACCTCCGCTGCGCCATGTCGGGGCCGCGGCACGAAGCGATTCTTCCATGCCTCCACGGCCTTCGAAAGCGATGCCGGTCCATAACCTCGGGCGCTCCCGTGCATTTCCTGCCGGAAGACATTGTTCACCCGCCTGCCAGAAGGTATGCGTGAATCCGCTGTTCATAGCGGCATGGGTGAAAATGGCCGACAAACCCAGTGCCGCGGCGGCTTTGGAGGTTCCCTCCAGCGCCATGGAACGCGAGCCGTCCAGAATGATATCGGCGTGAGGCGTCGCTTCCTGCTGATAGAGCTTTACGGTCAAACGGTCGCTTCGGGCGTAGGCACTCCAGTCCACCCAGCGAAGGTCGTCGCCCGCCTGATAATCCCGGTGATCCATGAATTCCAGACTGCTTCCGGGGTGGTCGCTGCACAATCCTCCTGTCAGTCCGCCGGTCACGCGCCGCGGGGGCACCAGCGCATACCTCGATCCAACCCGCTCCGCTGACTCGATAACCTCACGATATACCGATTCCGACGTCACCGGTGAAATTCTCCAACGATTATTTAGATGCCTGTTTTAGAGGTTTAAATCCTCGAATCTGGCGGTCAATCCATCGCCAGTTCAAAATTAAACTCAGGAATGCCCAGCCCACGGCGATGAACCAGCAAATCTCAAGCTTATTGGAAGAATGCTGCTTCGCCATCTCATAGAGGAATACAAAGGGATTCAGGCCGAACCACAGCGAGGGGTATCGATCGGGATCCATTTTGGCCAGAAACAAAATCACCGGCGGCAGAATGCTCCCCAGCCCAATCAGGACTAGGATAAGGAGCCATGTATAATGTGCCGCAATTCGCCGCTGGAAAAACCGCCGCCGCAGCCAGGACATTGTTAAAGCATAGCTGAATATATACAGCGACATTCCTCCCATGCCGTACACCGTCTCAATTACTTCGTGCAGGGTGCTTCTGTAGATTGCATTTCCAAGATAAACAAACAGCAGTCCCAGCATCAAAGTAATCAGGCACATCAGGATGGACCAGATCAGTCCATTGGCGGCTCCCGAGAAAAAGGAAAATGCCGCCGTCCGTTTTCCAAAGGAAGCGGGAATTTCGCGCCGCACGCGAATCCCCAGTTCGTCGCGTTCGCTGACGGCAGCGATGAACATGACATTGATCGCCGCGATCCAGGGAATCAGCCAGGCCATAAGGATATCGTCATCCCCGGAGGAGATGGCCCAGATCAGCACAACAGCGCCCCATATCGCCCAGAGAATCGTCAGATAGATTCGAATCGGCATGGCGCGGTTCAACGAGGGGGGCGTGATGCATGCCGCCGCCAGAACATAGCACAATCCGGCCAGCCCGCCCAGGCCGCCCGTCAGGGTCAGAGCGGGAGCCCAGAACCGGCTCCACGAACCCAACTGGCTTCCGATTCCTTCCCGGAGCAGCTCATAGGAGATCGAAATCACTCCCGAGAAAAAAAGCAGAAATCCGCCTATCATCGAAAGCCCCAGCAGCGTTTTGAAAATCTTCGACATCGGCAGCACGCTGACCAGAAGAACAACCAGCGTAAAGGCCCCGGCGACGACAAGCCCTCCGGCCAGCAGGACGAAAATGGACGGCAGATCGATCCCGCGAAGCAGATACGTCAGTGCCATAAACGGCATGCACGTCGCAAAAATCATCAGGATAATCGCCATCGCCGCCCAGAATTTTCCGCGGATGATTTCCCCGGGCTTCAGGGTGGAAACGTAGAGTAAATCCACTTCCACATCGCTGCGCTCCCGATTCATCCGGAATCCCGCCGATGCGGGAATTACGCCTAGACACGTAAACATCAGCACGCCAAAAAAAAACAGGAACACTTCCGAGCCGGCATTGTAATGGCGGGAAGTTCGAATATCGTAGGTCAGCAGGACGCCCCCCAGAATGCACACCAGGACCAGGAGGAACAGCATCAGCAGGCCTGGCACAATTTTCCCTTTGACGCTCTGCCGCAGTTCCTTCACCATCACCGGATTCATCCGGTTATCCAGAAACCGCTTCCATCGGGCGGAAAAAATCATTGGACTACCCCTTTCGTTACTTTCAGGAAAATGTCTTCCAGTCCATCCAGACGAGGTCTGAATTCCACAATCGGGTATCCCTTCCGCACCAGCTCCGACAGCAGAAGGCAATCGTCCTGCTCCGAGCCTTGAATCTGCACCTCGAATCCCCTTCCTTCCGGGCGAACGTCCAGAACATGTGGCGTCTGCAGCAGTTCTTTATGCAGTTCGTCATGCCGTTCCAGGGGGCGAATCAGGATTCGACGTCCCTCCTCGGCGGGAGTCTGCAGGGTTTGCAGGTCCCCGGCCCGAAGGAGATGCCCCTGTTCGATAATCACCGCTCCGGTGCAGATTTCCGACAGTTCCGTCAGGATATGCGAACTGATGAGGATGGCTTTTCCCTGCCCCGCGAGAACCTTCAGCAGTTCCCGCAGTTCCACCCGGGCGCGCGGATCCAGACCGGCCGCCGGCTCATCCATCACCAGCACCGGCGGGTCGTGCACCAGCGACCGGGCAACGCTGACCCGTTGTTTCATCCCCTTGGACAGCGCCTTGAGAAATTTGTCCCGGATGCCCAGAAGATTGGTGAACGCTTCAATCTGCTCGATGACGGTTTCCCGGCGGGGAGACCGGACTCCGTAGGCCCGCGCGAAAAAATCCAGATAATCATGAACCGTCATGTCATCGTGTCCGGGCAGGTTGTCGGGTACATAGCCGATCATCCGGCGGGCCTGTTCGGGATTCTGAACCACCGATACGCCGTTGAAAAACGCATCGCCGTCCGTGGGTTCCAGGAGCGTGGCCAGAATGCGGATGGTCGTGGTTTTGCCGGCGCCGTTGGGACCGACAAAACCGAAAATCTGACCTGACGAAAACGAAAAACTGATTCCGTCCACCGCCCGGGTTCCGTTGAAATGTTTTTTCAAATTTTCAACGCGTATTTCCATGTTTCGCCTCGGGCATGATGCCATATACCAGATTATACGCCGTATGGGATTTCACGCGATCCAATCCCGCTTCCACGAAAACGGAAGACTTCAGTTCGGCTAGATAACAGTGGGGTCTCAGCCACGTTTTCACCTGGGAGGGAACGGCTTCCGTCGCGGCGCTGTACCAGCTTCCGTTTTTGTAAAAGTCGTTCCAGGCTTCGGGGGTTCCGGAACACGTCTCTCCGGCGGTGGACGTCAGCTCCGCTTCGGCGCCTGCCCGGATGTCCTTAGCCATATAAATGACGCCGTTGGCGTCGGCAACCCAGAGTCGCTGGATGTCCGCCCCCAGGCCATTGGTCGCCGCCAGATCGCCACGGGCGGTGACCCGAACCGGGATGCGTTCGCGGCGGGATTCGGTTTTGCGAATCAAAAAACTCGTTGGCGTCCGGGACTGAATCCATCCGCTGTCAAAGTGCTGATCCGTGCTCCAGTCGATGGTTCGGGGCCGGCCTCCGCGAAATTCTTCCAGACCCAGCGGAGTCAGCTCGCTCGATACGCTGAAGTGCAGCCCACGGCCGGGAGTCAGCGGAGAATAATAGCCCAGAATCCCCAGGGACGTCGCCTGGTGTTCGGTTTCGTCGAGTATGGTGACGGCCTGGGTGCGAATATGAGCCCGCCAGCCCTCGGCCGCCAGAGCGTAGATTATTAGTCCCGCGCAGGCGGCGAGGGAAATCAGGGGAACCGTCCACAGCAGCCGCATGCGGCAGGTCTTGCGGGAAAAATAAAACAAATTGACCGGCCCGATTACAATGGCGAATACCGCCATCAATACAAATAATCCGCGAACTGGAACATCCGCCGCTCCGCCGACCGGAAATTTTTCGTGAAGCCACGCTCCGCCGCCAAATCCCCATTCATCCGGCAGATTGACTTGCCAGTACCCTTCCAGTCGTTCCCACTGGGCGGTCTGCCAGGTTTTGAAATCGCTCTGGGCGGTGTGCACAATTCGTCCGAATCCGCAAATCCCTGTCTGCAATCCCAAATGATTCTGCCAGTTCAAGTCACTCGGACGTGACCATTCCCCAATCACGCACAGAACGCCCCCGCAGCGGACATATCCGTCCAGGGCCTCCCGCACGCGGTCCGGTATGGTGTGCATCTCCGGTCCGCTGACCACGACCGCCGAATAGCGGGAATAGCCCAGCCACTGACGGCTCCACGCCGCAACCGGCTGATCCGCCCGCCGGATTTCAAATCGTTTGCCGTCCTCCGGCATGCCCATGCCCATGCCCATGCCGAATCCGCCTTTGCTAGAAGGATTGGGGGCGGTGTTTTCCGCCGGCTTGGGCAGAAGCGCCAGTTCCGCCGAATTGACAAAATCTCCGCTGATGCCCTGGCTCATCAGAATATAGGCGAAATTGCGGCTTTTGATTCCCCTTCGGTGGAAGGAGACCGGCGACAACGAAACAATTTCTTGAAAAGTTTGACCGTCCACGATGACTTGAAGGTGATCACCGACGATTCCCAGAGGCGGCTGAAACAAGGAAACGTCCGCCTTGCCCCCCGGTTCCAGCGCGATGCGCCGGCGCATGCAGGAGAGATAATCATGGATTCCGCCATAATTTTCTTTCGGAAACACCACCTCCACCTGATGAGCTTTGATCTTGGAAAGATTTTCAAGATGCAGCCGGTATTCCACATAGCCGCGGTTGAATTCCTCGCCTGTTGTCGCAAGGGCCGTAATGGAGATATCGTCAAAGACCGTTGCCGCAAGGGTTGGAGCGGCGGTTATCAGAAGCATCGCGAGGGCCCGGCCCCTTATTCGATACAGCATGCCCGAGTTAACGTTTGCCATCGCCCGCCTCCGCCAGACTTACGCCTTCCGGCAAATTCATTTTTACTTCGTCCACCGTCTGGAGCAGATCTTCTGCGATCTGAGCAGGCCCAATCTGGTCGAAACGGGCCTTGTAGTTTAGAATCACGCGATGATTGATCGCGGCGTATGCCACGGCGCGCACATCTTCGAATCCCACAGTCGGCCGGCCGGCCGTCAGCGCCCAGGCTCGTGCCGATTCGGCAATTGAGATTGCCGCACGAGGCGAAGCCCCGTATAAAACATACTGGCGAACCTTTTCCGGCGCCTCTTCTCCGTTCGGATGGCTTGCCGACACGAGCCGGGCGATATACTGCGCCACGGGCTTTGGCAGAAATACCCGATCGACTGCCGCAAACAATCTTTCCAGCTCTTCACGCGACAAGCGGCGATCCGCCGGCGGCAGTTCCCCGTGACGGCGTGAGTGAATGATATCCGTTAACACCTCCGCCGCCACGTGCGGGACGGACAGTTTGAACATAAAACGATCCAGTTGCGCCTCCGGCAGGGGATACGTCCCCTCCAGCTCAATCGGATTCTGGCTGGCCAGGACGAAAAACGGCTCCGGCAGCGGGCGCGTCGTCCCCATCAGCGTGACCCGGCGCTCCTGCATGGCCTCCAGTAGCGCCGATTGCGTTTTCGGGGAGGCGCGGTTAATTTCATCCGCCAGCAAAATATGGGTGAATACCGGACCGGGCTGAAACGTCATCTCCCGTACTCCGGAGGCATTCTGCTGCAAAATGTGCGTGCCGAGAATATCGCCGGGCATTAAATCCGGCGTAAACTGCACGCGTTTGAAGTCCAGCGTCAGAAGCTCTCCCAGGGCGCGAATCAGTGCGGTTTTGCCCACCCCCGGCACACCTTCCAGCAATATATGACCGCGGCTTAAAATCCCCACCATGACCAGCCGATGCAGATCCGGCCGACCCGGCAGAATCCGATCCATCTGTTCGAGGATTTTCGCGATTGTCTCGGTCGCCGTTTGTACCTCTTCCGGGCTGAGCACCTCCTGTGATTGTGTTCTTGTCATAATGGATTCCCTGTTGTTTGGTTTGTATTCCCGCTCCAGGACCATTCGGTCGTCAATTTTCGGTCGTCCGTTTTGGATCTCGATGAAAATATCGCTTCACGGCTTCCTGATGGCGAGGCTGCACCGGATGTCGTGCCGCCGCCCCGCTTCCGCCGGCGGCCAGACCCGCCGGAGATGATGTCGCTTCTCCGGTTTCCCGCACCGGCGCTGTTTCGCTGAGGCCCGCCAGGGCCGTATGTTCCGCATCCAGAAAGCGGCTCGTCGGCAGCGTCTGCGGCTTGAATTCCACTCCTCCTTCGGAACTGGGATGTTTCCACGTCATGGTAGCATCCGCCCGGCCTCGATTCACCCCGCCTCGCCCCGGGATGCCGGACTCCAGATTTTTCGCATCGGCACCGGAACCGCTGTTTTCCTTCAAAAACGCCGCCAAGTCTTCCCCGCTGCAGGGCATGCCGTTTTCACAGGCTTTCCAGGCGGATGGATCGATCAATCCCGCTTCCGCCAGGGCCTTGAGTATGCCGGACAGGTCGCCCCTGCATTGCCGGCACGCCTGGGTCAGGGCTTTCAACTGCTCTGGACTCAACTGTCCCTTGCGGCAAGCCTCCAGAAGTTTCGGATCGAGAGCCTGTTTCAGCAGCGCGTTCCGATCCATGGCTTTTTCACACAAACCGGCCAGGGTGTTCATCGCGGAAGCCAATTTCTCCGGCGACCATTCCCCGGCGTTTTGAGAAATTGCATCTGACATCGCCTCCGTTTCCGCGAGCGATTCGGCGCTTCGCATCGCTTCCTCGGCGGCTTCCTGCGAGGTTTGCTTCAGAGTCTGATTCAAATGATCCATCGCCTCCCAGGTCCGCAGCGGATCGGTCCCGCAGGCGTCGTTTTTCATCTGTTCCAGCCGATTGAGCATTTCCTTTGCCGCCTCTTCTTCCACAATTTCCTTCTGGTCAAGGACTTCGATTTTTGCCGTGAGTTCCTCGGTTTGCCGTTCGATTCGCAGGGGGCTGCTTGTCGGCATTCCGATATATCGTTGCGGAATCAGCAGGCAGGCGCCCAGAAATACCGCCGCACAGGCGGCTTGGCGACCCTGTCGTTTTGCCCTCCATCGAACTACGGCAGGCTTCAGTGGAGGCAGACGGGTTTGCCAATTCCCCACGGCGGTTTCCTCCTGAGCCATCAGCAGTCCTCCGCAGCGATTCCGTCCATCCAGCAGAGAGCGAATGCGGGATTCATCGGGCTTCCGCATGCCAGCCCAAATTCCCGCCGCTGCGGCCAAAGGCAGGAACCCGATCATCCCCCAGTAATGGTGTTCGGACGGCAAGATCCCTGTGACCCGTCCAACAAGAATCCCTGCGCCGTACACAAATCCCCATGTAATGGAATACATCAGTCCATAATACAGCCACATCCGGAGGAAAAAGGACCGCAAAGTTTTTCGGATTGCCGGAGCCTGCGGTTTCATCAAACAGTCTCCGCACCGAAAAGTTGATTTTTTGTATAAGGTGTGCCCATGAATCATTATTTTCGCTTTTTTCCCTGCTGATGTCAAGCGGGGTTTTGGGGGACAATGAGAAAGGAGGGCAAGAATTGACTCCAGAACGGCGACAGGTTCCGAAAGCACGATGGGGATTGCAAAAAACGGTTAGTTCTTGGGAGCAAAGAGGTTAGAACGGGTTCTCCGGTTTGTTTTTTCTCCCTTTTAGGTTCTCATCCAAAAAAGTTGGTGAAAAATGAATAAAAAGTAATGGACATTATG
>CAZOTP010000044.1:0-15866 GCA_964582655.1 uncultured Pirellulales bacterium
TCGCGCCGCCGTCGGCTGGGGCTGGTTCCGACGGCTCTGTGGGCGCGGGCGCGGCTCCCGGAGGGGCGTTCCCAAATTATCCGACGCCGGGTTGGGGGGCGGGGGGTGCTCGTGGGGGGGGCGGGGGCGTATATCGAGGAGATCCGGAAGCTGGTGAACTTGTCGGAGGAGGAGCAGCAGTCGCTGATCGGGCTTCTGGAAACCCTTCGGAGAAATTTGAAGCCGCGAAATGGATCGGAGTAGCCGGCGCAGCGCCGGGGAGTCAGGGCGTTTGAACGAATTGCAGGGGAATCGCTTCGGCGGGTTTTACGCGAATGGGTCTTGTAATCAGTTTGGAAGCCGTGGAGATATCCAGCATGGGTTCCGGTTCGGGATGGAGGGGCTGGACATGGGATTTTTTGATGACTTTGGCGGGGACCCCCACGACGGTGGAATAGGCGGGGACGTGTTCGATGACGACGCTTCCGGCGCCGACCATGGCGGAAGGGCCGATTTTCAGATTTTGAATGATGGTGGATCCGATTCCCACGGTGGCGAATTCACAGACCCGGACATGACCGGCGAGCCGGACGCCGGGGCAGATGTGCGCAGCTTTTTCGATCCGGGATTCGTGATCCACGATGCAGCCTGTATTGAGAATCACGGAATCTTCGATAATCACGTGGGTGCAGATATTGGCGCCGGCGCAGAGGACGCAGTTTTTTCCAATAGCGGCGTTGCCTGCGATGTTGGCGGAGGGGTGAATGGCGCTGACCAGGCCGATGCCTGCCTGTTCGAGGGTTCCGGCGAAGGTGTCCCGAATGCGGTTGTCTCCGATGGCGACGATTGCGCCTTCAATGCCCATATCCCGGAATTGCGGGACCAGAGAGAGATCGCCCAAGATGGGGATGCCATCCATTTCCTGATGGTGCTTGGCCGGGTCGGAGTCGATAAAACCTGCGATGCTGAACTGGTGGTTGTTTCTCAGGATGTCGAGGACGACTCTGCCGTGACCGCCTGCTCCGACAATTACGATTTTCATAACATCATACTCCGCAGTAGTTTGCGAAAAATCAGCACCATTTTTTCAACGGACATAGACCGATAAACAACTCTTTCAGTATCGACGCGGAAAAAGCAATTTCTGTAAGAATCCGTAAGAAATAAATGGAAAACCTTTTTTCCCTGTCTGACGTAAGAAAGCAGTGGCAGGCGGAAAATGGAATAGGGAAATAATTTAGTAAAAATTTATTTTTGGAATTGATAGTAAAATGGGTAAAATGCGGGCTTATCATTACTGGCAGCACGGTTTTGGTCACCAAGCGGGACGCCCATGGAGAGGAAGGAAACCAAGGGAGAGGGTTTAACCTTAAGTATAATTGGTAAATGGTTTTAAGAAGAATAAAAGATCAAGCAATCGGCGTATGTAACCGATAATAACTAGAAACTATCCAAAGCTGGTTTGAGGATTAGAAATAGTAAAGGATTCCAGGCAGCTATGAAGACGCAGAGAATGAAGCCGGTTTGGGGGAAGGAGTCGGTCTGTCCTTTCAAGAAATGGTTGGATAGTAAACGGGGGATTTTGGGGCGGGCGATTGGATTTCAAGTAGTTGTATTCTCAGTACTTACGATTTTTTTATCCAGTTTGACCGGGTGCAATGATCCCGATGCGCTGGGTCGATTTCGGGCGGTACCGGTGACGAATGTGATTCTGGATGAGCTGGGGGTGGTGGATGAGGAGCCTTCGGTATTTTCCGGCGCGAGGGAGCCGAAGTCCGAGGATTTGGAAGTGGTAGCCCGGGAATATGTCATCGGGCCCGGGGATGTTTTGAACATATCCATCTATGAATTATTTGCGGCGGGGATGGAGTGGATTCAGCAGAGACAGGTATCGGATACGGGACGGCTGACGCGTCCGGAGGGGGGAACGATTCTGGCGGCAGGCCGCACGGAGCTGGAGCTGACGGAGGACATTCGCAATCGACTGAGCCCATTGATCATCAAGGACCCCAAAGTGAGTATCGTGGTTGTCGGATCCCGGGAGCGGGTGTATTCGATTTCGGGGGCGTTATCCTCGCCTGGGCGGTATCCAATCGGGGAAGTGGATTTCCGGATATCCGAGGCACTGGCACAAGCGGGGGGCATTCCGCAGATCAACGCGGATTACGCGTATATCATCCGGAATGTGGAGGAAGAAGCGTTGACGGGGATGGAATCCGGAAACGAGGACATGGGGCTGTTTGCACCGGTTTTGCCCGGGGAGAAGGTTTTGCCGAAAGCCGAAGTTTCCGTTCCCGCGGAACCGGCTGTTTCGCCGGAAGCGGAGGAGCCGCCGAAAAAAAGCAACGGAGCCGAGGATGAACTGCTGGAGAGCATCAAGCCGATGAATGTTTTGGGGAAGGCCGATGTATCGGAGAGAGGCGAGCAGGGCCGGATGATGCTGGTCAGCGACGATCCGATTCTGGCCGAGCAGGTTCTGGAAGGGGTGCAGGCCGAGAAATCGATGAAAGCGGCGGCGGACATGGCGCCGGGCAAGAAGCCGTTTACTGTGATACGAAAGGACGGGCGTTTTGAGTTATCGCCGGAGGGCGGAGTTGCGGCAGAACCGGAAGGGGCCGAAGGAATGCCTGCCGCCGAATCCAAGCCCGGCAGTGAACCGCCGTGGCGTCGAAGCAAAGAGGAGATGGGTCAGGCGGGGCAGGTGCAGGAAGTGATTCGGGTGGATTTGAAGGCGCTGCGGCACGGGGACCAGAGCCAGAACATTGTGATTCGGCCGGGGGACGATATTCAGGTGCCGTACAACGCGGCGGGCGTATTTTACATCACCGGTCAGGTGCTGCGGCCGGGTCCGTACAATCTGTCGGGCAGCCGCATGACGCTGAAGCGGGCGATCGCGACATCGGGCCCGCTGACATCTCTGGCGTGGCCGAGCCGGTGCGAAATTACCCGGATGACGGGAGAGAATACGGAAGTGGTGTACCGGGTGAATCTGGAGAAACTGCTGATGGGGGCGGCTCCGGATGTATTGATCAAGCCGGATGATATCATCAATGTGGGTTCGCATCCCGTGGCGCGTTGGGTGGCGGTGGTGCGGCAGAGCTTCCGTTCGACATACGGCTTTGGGTTTGTGTATGATCGAAACCTGGCGGACAAAGATTTTGGCCATTAAGCGCGGGACTTGTCCCGGCGGCGCGGCTGTTGGCGCCTGCTAAACACGGATTTAACATTCGATCAGATATGAGTGTCCAGGAACAACATCAGGAATGCCGATCGATGGGACCGGCGGCGGTATTGCCTTCGGCGGCCGCCAGCGATCGCGCCCTGACGATTGAACGGGTGTGGAAATGCGCCATCGCCGCGGTTCTTTTTTATCTTTTGTTTTATCCGGAAATCATTGGGCTGGTGAGCGTGTGGAAGACGCCGAAGGAATCGCACGGGATTTTGATTCCGGCGTTCAGTCTTTATTTTCTGTATCAGGACCGGTTTCGGCTGAAGCGGGCGGCGGGCCGGCCGACGTTCCTGGGATTGTTGGTGATTCTGGGCTGTTTGTTTGTGTATTTGTACAGCGTGTTCAAGGGATTCGGGTACCCGCGGCAGGTGATGATGATCGGGGTGATTCTGGGGATCGTGCTACAACTGGGAGGCTGGCCGATTCTGCGGGTGATATGGCTTCCGATTCTGTTTTTGCTGTTTGCGATTCCCCTGCCGGGATCGATTTATTATACGATTACGATGCCCATGCGGGAGCTGGCGTCGTGGGCGGCGGCGGTGCTTTTGAATCTGATTCCGGGCGTGGATTGCGAATCGGCGGGGGTATTGATTCACGGATTTTATCAGGGGGAATCGTTCAGCCTGAACGTGGCGGAGGCGTGCAGCGGAATTCGTCTTCTGATGACGTTTGTCGCGCTGGGGGTGGTGATGGCGTATCTGGAATATCGTCCGATCCTCCAGAGGCTGATTCTGGTGGGCAGCACCATTCCGATTGCGATATTCTGCAACATGATCCGGGTGATCGTGACGGGATTGATTCATATTTTTCTGGGGGCGCAGTACGCATCGGGGACGCTGCATACGGCGCTGGGTCTGGCGATGCTGGTGGTGGCGTTCGGGCTGTACGGATTTCTGGCCTGGCTGATGAATCGGCTGTGGGAGGAGGAGGACCGATCGGGAATTCTGGTGGTGGGCTCCGGGGAGGGCCGCCGCGATGCATGAGTATCTGTGGACGCCTATCGGACGGCTGCTGCGGCAGCCGGCGTTTGTGATATGCATGCTGGCGCTGGGGATCAGCGCGGCGGGCCTGGGGGTAACGGCGGAGAAGCTGAAGTGGCATTTTCGAAAGCTGCCTATTCCGCTGAAGGCGTCCTTTGATCGAATGGACCCGTCGAAGCTGGGCCCGTACCGGCTGGTGCAGTCGATCAAAGTTTCGGAGGAGATCGAGGAGGAACTGGGCACCGAGGATTATATTGAATGGGTTCTGGAAGACACGAGCGTGGACCCGAAGGATCCGTTCCGGCAGATCATGCTGTTTGTCACGTATTATACGGGGGAAGTGGACGCGATGGTGCTTCATACGCCGGACGTGTGTCATATCGGGGGGGGCGGACACCTGGAATACCAGGAGAATACCGCGATCGAGGTTCCGGAGGCGGGGGCGGAGAACAACCGGCTTCCGGTCCGCATGCTGGAATTCAGCACGCAGAAGCAGTTTGAGCGGAATCATTACACGGTTCTGTATTTCTTTTCCGTAAACGGGACGTATTGCAATACGCGAAACGAAACCCGACGGCTGCAGAATGATTTGCAGAATCGCTACACGTATTTCAGCAAGGTGGAGTTGACGTTTCCGGGCGGCGCCTCGGCAGACCGGAATCGCTACCTGGAGGCGTCGGAGAAACTCCTGCGGCGGGTTCTTCCGGTTCTGTATCGGGAGCACTGGCCTGCGCGGGAGCAGTTGCGGGAAAAGACCCACGAGAAGTAACGGAGTTTAACAGGATATGGCAAAAAAACGGTTGAATACACGGCTGGTGGTGATCGTGCTGGGGATTTCGGCGGTGCTGGGGGCGGCGCTGCTGGTGGCCGGATACAAATACAAATACCGGGACCCGCGTCCCTATCTGGAGGAAGCGAAGAAGGCGGATGCGGAACTGCAGACGATGGCGGAAGCCGTTCGTGCGGAGGTCGCGAAGATCGCCGATCCGCGGGACGCGTTTTTACAGCGCAAGGCCAAGAGCGACGAGCTGGACAAGAAGCGAAAGGAAGCGGAGCGGGCGTACAACAAGGCCTACGGGTATGCGCGCGGGGATCTGGAGATGAAGCGGACGGCGGCGACGTCGCTGGCGAAGATGTTTGAAAGCCAGGGCCGGTACAAGGAGATGCTGGGGACGCTGATGCAACTGCAGCAGGTGGATCCGAAGAATCTGGAGGTCAAGCGCAAGCTGGCGGATTTCTTTTACCTGGCCTGCAAGCAGGGGTTTACCGAATGGCCAAGGGTGGATGAGCTGGGGAAGGAGCTGATCGAATTGGCGCCGGAGGATCCGCAGGGGTATCTGCTGCGGGCCCACGCGGCGATTGTGCAATTACAGAGAAAATCCACGGAAGACCTGGAGAAAACCCGGCAGATGATTGACGAGATGCTGGGGAAGGCGAAGTCTCTTTCGGAGTCGGTTCCGGATTATTATCATTTGGCGGGGCAGTATTCCCTGATTCAGGCGTCGCAGGAGGAGGATGCGTCGAAACAGGCGGAATTTCGCCAGCAGGCTCTGGGGCATTACCAGGAAGGGATGCAGAAGAATCCCGAGAAAACGGACGCCTGTTATTATTATGCGGTGGGGTATCTGATTCCGGAAACGCAGCGGCTCTACATGCAGTATAAGCAGATAGCCGAAGAGGGCCCGGCGAAACAAAACGCCAAGGCGGAATACGATCGGATGTACGAGGAGACCCAGGGCCGGTTGAAGGAGTTTATGGGCCGGTTCACCGGGGACACCCGGTATTATGGAACGCTGGCGTCCCTGATGCGGTTCCGGATCGAGTCTATTCAGGATCTGGACCCGTATATCGCGATATATCGGGAGGCGCTGGCTCGTGAGCCACAGAAGGGAGAGTGGTATCTCATGCTGGCCGATGCGCTGCGTCTTCGGGCGGGCGGCGCCGAGCAGCCCGGAGCGCTTCTGGGCGAATCGTACGATCTTCTCCGGTCCCTGCTGTATATGCCGTCCATGAACTGGTCTGAGGGGACCGATCAGGTGATGGTGCGATCGCAGCGGCTGGCGGGGATTTTGACCTATATTGACGTGGTCGCGGCGTTGTCGGGGCTACCCGAGCGGGCTTCGCAGCGGGAGGCGATGCTGGCGGAAGCGGAAGAATTTGTCAACGAACTTCGGGACGTGATGGGCGAAAAGCATCCGCATTACCTCTGTGCGCGGGGGATGTATCTGTTTGCCAAGAAGGATTACGAGGCGTGCCTGAAATATCTGTCCCAGGCGAATGAGCAATGGACCGGCGGGCTGTTTCTGAAGAAGAAGATGTATTATGCCCTTCTGGAGTCCGGTCGGGAATTGATGGGCTGGCGATACGGGGTGGAATCTCTTCAGGAAGGATTCCAGTCGAGCATTGTTACGCTACTGCCGGAGCTTCGACCGACGCCTCTGCACATGCGGGACGTGATTCGGACGACGCAGAAGATGAAGGGGGGTCAGCCGATGGAAATCGTTCTGGCGCTGATTAACCAGTACGACCGGTATTATCCGCAGGGGACGGTTTATTCGGATGAGATTCTCTGCTACAAGGCGGAGGCGCTGTTCCGCACAGGGCGTCTCAAGGAATCGCGGGAGGCCCTGGCGAAGAGCCAATGGAAGGATCGGGAATATTCGATTCTTCAGCTTCAGATGATGGAAAACCCGGACGAGCGGTACCAGGCCCTGCTGAAACTGGTGCGGGAGAATCCGGAGGACGGGGAATTACTGGTTTCTCTGTTGAATTATGAGCTGAATGTGCGGAAAGAGGGGACGGAACATTTTGGCGAACTGCGGGAGATTCTGGACCGCGCGATTGCGAAGGCTCCGGAGAATGTGGCCTATAAGCTGTGGCGGCTTCGCCTGGACGAGCCGAATCCCCGGGAGATGACACTGGACCGTCAGCGGGAGCTCATGCTGTCGCTTCTGAATCAGATTCCGGATCCGCTTGCCAAGACCAAGGAACTGGGGATGTATTACCTGGAGATTTTCCAGTCGAATCTGGCGGAAGGGAAGCGGGAACCGGCGCAGAAAAATCTGGAGCAGGCCCGGAATTGTTTTCAGCAGGTACTGGAACAGAGCGGCGAATCGGAGTGGCGGGGCCGGCTGTTCGAAACCATGCTGTTTCAGCAGGAGTTGAAGGAGGAGAAGGACCGGGACTGGTCGGAGGCGCAGTCGCTTCTGGAGCAGATGGTGCGGAGCGATGCGGTCGGCTCGCTTCCGCATGAGGCGAACCTGAAGATTTCCCAGAAGAAGTATTCCGAAGCGATTGATCTTTTGAAACGGTATCTGGACGACAAGCCGTTTTCGGTGAATACTCATTTTCGTCTGGCGCAGGTGTATCAGCAGGTGGGCGATATGGATCAGGCGGAGGACCATGCCAATAAAGCCGCGTTACTGGATAACGCCAATATTCAGGTTTTGACGCTGTACGCGGGAATTCTGCACCATAAGAATCTGAAGAAGGGGTTGAGCAATCTGGATATTCGAGAACTTCAGACTATTCGTTCTCTGTTTGAGCGGATTCTGGAAGTGGACGGCGGGAATGTCATCGGCCGACGGTATCTGGTGAGTTATTATCCTCTGGTGATTGCCTATTTGCAGGAGCGCAGCGAGCTGCCCGATCTCCAGGCCGAGGTTCGGCAGCAATACCATCGCGAAATCGAGCGGCTGTTTACGGCCGCGACCGATTCGTGCCGTTTTTTGCTGAATCGGTCTCCGCAGGACGCCAACAGCTGGGGAGTCCTGGCGAACCTGTATTATCAGTATTCGCGGCTTTCCAGCCAGGAGTCGAAGAAGAAGGAATGGCAGGACAAGGCCGAACAGGTCTATCAGGAAGGGTTGAAGAAGAATCCGCAATCGGTGGACCTGGCGACGGCTTACGGATTGTATCTTCGTCAGACGGGGCGGGGAGACCAGGCGGAAGCGATATTGCAGCAATTGGCCGCCGAGGCACAGGGACCTGAAAAGCATCAGGCGACGATTCGTTTAAGCCAGATGTATGTCCAGCAGCGGGACTACGCCAAGGCGAAGGAGCTTCTTGAAACGGTTCTTCAGGAAGACGCCAAGCATACTGAGGCGATGGCGAATCTGGCGGAGCTTCTGGTTTTAATGAATGAGCCCAATCCCGCGGTGGAGATGTACGACCGAATCCGCGCAATTCGCGACAGCGACGGGATCCGGTCCCGTCAGGTGGAGATTCTGCTTCGGGCCGGTCAGACGGAACGGGCGGAGCAGATGGTGGGGGAGATGGAAAAGGCGTATCCGGACTCCCTCAGGGTTCCCCTGATGCGGGGCATGCTGGAGATGAACCGGCTGAATTATACTTCGGCGGCGGGGTACGCGGACCAAGTTCTGTCAAAGGACTCTTCCAATACCGCGGCGCTTCAGATGAAGAGCCAGGCCTACTATTATGAGGGCCAGTATGAGAAATCCATCGAGATTCTCCGGCAGCTTCGGACACTGCTGAAGGGAAACGACGATACGGTTCGGGTGCCTCTGGCCAAATGCTACTGGGCCGTCGGTCGGTTTGACGAGGGCATTCTGGAGCTTCAGACTCATTTGTCGCAGGAGCCGGCGGATATGCGGTCCCGGCAGATCCTGATTCAATGGCTCAAGGAACGAAACCGCTGGGAAGATCTGGACGCGGTGTATTCGAAAGCGATCGAATTGTATCCGAAATCGGTGGATTTGCATGTGGAGGCGGGCCGCCATGCCATGGATCTGTCGGAACGGCATCAGAAGCAGGGAGCGGCCGGTCCGGCGAGTCAGCAGTCGAAGCGAGCAATGGATTTCATGAAGCAAGCGTGGAATCTCAGCCAGGAAACCGGACAGGGAAAGGAAGTGGCGCTGGCGGCGTATCTGGATACGATGATCCGCGCGGGAAACTATACGGACGCGATTGCCCTGGCGGATGCGAATCTCCAGCAGGTTCCCGGCGCAGCGACGGTTCTTCTGATGAACAAAGCCCAGGCGCAATACCGATTAAAGCAGAACGCCGCCGCGCTGCAAACCCTGGAAGCCGCGCTGCAGCAGGCGGGCGAGAACGCTTCTCTCCAGGAGTTTGTGCTGCAGAATATCTTTCTGGTCTCGGATGTGCCGGATGTCCAGCGGTGGGCGCAGGCGAAATTGCAAAGTCAACCGGACTGGCCCCTGCTCCATCAGGTGTTGGCCAATGTGTACATCGCCAACCGTCAGATGGAGCCTGCGATCCGGGAGCTTCAAGCGGCGCGGGAGAAAAGCACGGGAGATTCGGCCATCCAGATCGACATGCTGATGGCGCTTCTGTATCAAAATATGGGTCAAACCGGACAGGCGAATCAGTGTTACAAGAAGGTCCTTGCGGAAAAACCGGGTCTTGTGAAGGCCTTGAACAATCTGGCGTACAACCTGGTTCTGGAGGGGAAAGAGCTTCCATTGGCGCTGGAATATTCACGAAAGGCCTATGAATCGTCGCGGAACAATCCGGATATCATGGATACCTATGCCCTGGCACAGCTTCGCAACGGTCAGTATGAAAGCGCCGAAGGGGTTCTTCGGCAGGCGATCCAGATCAAGCAGCAGCGGGATGAGGCGGTGCCGGTGGAATTTCAGATTCACATGGCCGAGGCGCTGATCGGTCAGCAGCGAACGGAGCGAGCGCAGCAGATTCTTCTGGAGCAGTTGAAGCGGATTCAGGCGGACCCGCCGCTGGACCCGAAAACCGAATACAGCCAGACGATCCAGAAGATGCTGGAGACATTGTCCAAGACAGAGAGCAAGTAGCCGAGAGAAAGGTTGATTGGCATGAGCAGAAGCACAGCATTGCCGACGGGCGTCCCCCTGGTTCCCGCCGGCGTTTCCCGACCGGCGGCTCCGGCCGCTCCGGCGCCGACTCTGACGGTGCGGGAAGTGATGGGGATTATTCGCCGTCGAATGTGGTGGATTGCGGGAATCACCTTGTTCAGTATGGCGGTTTTCGTGGTTCTCTGGTACGTATTTCTTCGGTATTATCCCCGCTACACGTCGATGGGGCTGATTCAGTGCAAGATGCCCGTGCAGCGGGATATTCTTTCGGGGGCGGAATTGATTCCCAACGACCGGATCATCGAGCTGGAGGTCAAGGGGAAGGCGACGATGATCCGCAGCGAATCGTTTCTGAGCAGCCTGCTGGTGCGCACGAAAGTTCAGGCCACAAGCTGGTATCGCAGTTTTGACAGCAATGTTCCGAAGATGATGAAAGACTTAAAGGAGAATTTCGGGGCGTATCCGCAGCGGGATACGGACCTTCTTCTGGTGAACATGACCACCTCCAATCCAGAGGAGGCCCGAATCATTGTGGACGAAGCGCTGGACCAGTTCATCACCGATATGGAACAGAACGCCCGGCAGGTGATGCGGGACAATCTGGAATCGCTGCGCCGGGAGAAGGACAAAGTGGAGCGGGACATTGCCCTGAAGCGCCAGACGCTCTCCACGCTGAGCGCGCGGGCCAATGCGCCCGGGTGGCAGCAGGGTCAGACCGAATCCATGCAGCAGATGCAGACGATGCTGATGGAAAAGATGACGCTGGAGGCCCAGTTGAAACAGGCGTTGTTTCAGCGGGAACAGCTTCAGCAGGAGAAGCAGCAGTCGGGGGTAACCAGCCGGGTGCTGTTTGCCGTGCAGCAGGATCCGATGGTGATGGGATTGAACAACCGCATTCTGGGTCTGGCGGAGGAGCGGGATAATTTGAGGGAGCGATTCGGGGCGGATCATCCGCAGGTCAAGGGTGTGGAGGCGCGGATTGCCAGCGCGCAGCAGTCGCTGAATGAACGAAGCCAGCAGCTCCAGCAGCAATTCGGGGGATCGGAACTGATTTCCCTGGATCGGGAGATTCAAAGCCTGCAAAGCGATTTGAATTCGGTGAACGCGCAGCTTTCGAACGCGAAAGAAAGACAGGCAGAAGTGGAGCGGGTCATGGCCGATTACCTGATGGCGAAGGAGGAGCTGGATTATCTGAACCGCAGCCTGGAAAAATTCGATGAGCGGATTTATTCGACCACGGTGGCTTCGAACAACCCGGATCTGGTATCCGTAAAAATATTCAGCCGGGGGTATCTGCCCAAAGAGGTGAGTTTTCCGCGATTAACATTTTTTCTGCCGGTGGGGATCGTGGTGGGGCTTTTGCTTTCCGCCGGTTTGATCGGGCTTCTGGAATTTTCGGACGATTCCATCAAAACGCCCAGTGACATCCGGCGGCATTTGAATATTCCGATGCTGGGGATGATTCCGGAATATGAAGAGGACGATGCGGAGCAGATCGCGGTTGCCAAAGTGATGATGCTTCATCCGCACGCGATGATCAGCGATATGTACCGCAAAATGCGCACGAATCTGTTTTTCAGCGCGCCGGCGGAAGAGCTCAAAAGCATTTTGGTATCCGGCTGCACGGCGGATTGCGGAAACACCACCACGGCGGTGAATCTGGCGGTGACGCTGGCGTCGGAGGGGCGGCGCGTGCTTCTGGTGGATGCGAATTTCCGCCGTCCGGCGATCGCCCAGTTGTTTCCTTCGGACGGAGCGAGCCGGGGATTGAGCAACATTCTGGTCGGACAGGCGACGGCGGCGGATGTGATTCGCTCCAGCGGCCTGGAGGGGCTGGATGTGGTGGATGCCGGTCCCCTGCCTCCCAATCCGGCGGATCTGCTTCATCATCCCCGGATGAAGGAATTTCTGGATCGACAGAAAGAATTTTATGATCACGTCATTCTTGACGGTCCGCCGGCCTTGCTTGTTTCGGACGCCCGGATTCTGTCGGGTCTGGCGGATCGAACGGTTCTGGTGGTCCGCGCGGAGGAGACGTCGCGGGGGATGGCCCAGCGCATGGTGCGGGAACTGCAGTCCCCGCGGATTCGGATATTGGGCCTGATTCTCAACGCCGTGAAGCCGCGGAAGGGCGGCTATTTCCAGCAGGAAATCGAATCGTACCGGGAGTACGTGGAAGCGAAAACTTCAACCCGGGTATCGCTGCCGGCGGGAACGAATCCCTCTCCGAAAGCCTCCTGAAGGACGGTCAATCGCGAATCCCCAGGCAAGATGGGTCCGGCGGATAATGATTGACGGATTCGGCGAATTGTGTAGGATAAAGAAGCCCTGTCTGAACTGAGCAGACAGGGCTTTTTGTATTCGAAGGCCCGCCGTTGCCGAGAACCGGGCCGGATGCGTAACGTGCTATTGCAAAGGAAACTGCGATGAAAGTACCGCTACTGGATTTGAAAGAGCAATATCAGTCCCTCCGCACGGAGATTGAACCGGCGGTGAACGAGTTAATGGCAAACCAGACGTTTGTGCTGGGTCCCGTGGTGGCGGAGTTTGAAAAAAACCTGGCGCATTACAGCGGGTGCCCCTTTGCCATTGGCGTCAGCAGCGGGACGGATGCATTGCTTTGCAGCCTGATGGCGATGGATATCGGTCCGGGGGATGAAGTGATCGTGCCGACGTTTACCTTTTTCGGTTCGGCCGGCGCGGTATCCCGGACGGGGGCTGTCCCGGTTTTCGCGGATATCGATCCGGAAACGTTCAATCTGGATCCGGAGTGCGTGGAACGGGCCATCACGGACCGCACGCGGGCGATTATGCCGGTGCATTTATTTGGACAAATGGCACCGATGGGTCAGATCCAGGCGATTGCCAGGAAATATGAGCTGCGGGTGATCGAAGACGCCTGCCAGTCCATCGGGGCCCGTCAGGAAGGGAAGATGACCGGGCAGTGGGGGGATTGTTCCTGTCTGAGTTTTTATCCCAGCAAGAATCTGGCCGGTTTCGGCGACGGCGGCGCCATTTTGTGCCGGGATGAAACGATGGACCGGATGATCCGCTTTCTCCGGATGCACGGGGAAAACAAACGGTATTACCACAGCTACATCGGCGGGAATTTTCGGCTTGACGCTCTTCAGGCGCTGGTGCTGGACATCAAGCTGCGGCATCTGGACGGCTGGGTTGCCAAACGGAGGGCGAACGCGGCGAGATACAACGAGCGTTTGTGCGAGGCGGTGAAAACGCCGGTGATTCTGCCGGAAAACGAAAGCGTGTTTAATCAGTATGTGATCCGGACGAGCCGTCGCGACGCCCTGCGGGAATATCTCAAACAGAAGGATATCGGCACGGCGATTTATTACCCGGTGCCGCTGCATCTGCAGGAATGTTTTTCCGAGCTGGGAGGCAAGACCGGCGACTGCCCGGTGGCGGAGCAGGCATGCCAGGAAGTTCTTGCGCTGCCGATTTATCCGGAACTGACGGAATCGCAGATCGATTATGTGGCCCATTCCATCAATGCCTTTTTTGGGAAGTAAATGTCCTCCGATTCGATCCAGTCCAGGGCAAGCCGGTCGCTTTCTGGCAATGCCGCCTGGGCGGTCGCGGGGAATCTGGTCTATGTTGCCGGCCGGTTTCTCATCGTGGTTCTGCTGACGAAGTGTTTTTCCTCCGATCAGGTCGGGCGGATTCTCTATGCGATGGCGGTTGCGACGCCGATTTCGTTTCTGTTCAATATGGAAATGCGGTCGGTGTATGTGACCGATGTGTCCGAACGGATTCGGCCGGGGCATGGTCTGGCCATACGATTTGGTTCCAATCTCCTGTTTTTTCTCTGCCTGATGATGCTGTGTTTCTGGCAAGGATCCCAGTGGGGAAGCCATAAAATCGCGTATGTATTCCTGATTGGCGGGATTCGCGCGGCGGAGAGTTTTTCCGACGCCTATCTGGGCGTTTTTCAGAAACGGGAGCGGATGAAATACTGGGCCGTATCCCAGTCGCTTCGCACCGGGGCGGTTTTGGTTTGTGCGCTTCTGGTCGCCCGGCAGGGGATGGATATCGGCTGGTTCCCCGCCGGCTGGCTGGTGGTGACCCTTTTGGTGCTGTTTCTCTATGATCGTCCGCGGGCGGGCCGGCTGCAGGAGGTCGGAATCCATTGGGACCGGGCGGGGGTGGAACGTCTGCTGCGCGGGGCGTTCCCTCTGGGCGTTTTTGTCTGCCTTTCCAGTTTGAACACCTGGGTCGCGCCGTATTTTATCGCACCCGTTCTGGGGGATGCCGCGGTGGCGTATTTCGCGGTTCTGATGAATTATGTGACCGGCGCCGCTTCCATACAGAATGGTATTAATCAGGCCATACTTTCGCGGCTGGCCATTTATTTTGAACGGGATCGAAAGGCGTTTGCGGTTCTTGTGCTGCGCATTCTGGGATTATGCTGGCTGGCGATGGCGATCCTTTTTCTGATTATCCATTGGCGCGGCGAGTGGATTCTGAACGTGTTTCACAAAACGGAATACGCCTCGCAGTCGGGATTATTTTCGCTGGTGATTTTTGCGGGGGGGATTATACTGACGGGCATGATTGTGGGCGACGCGGCCGTTGCCTGCCGACGGTACAAGAGCCGTCTGGTGGCGGTGGTTTTGGGTGTTGGCGTCAACGCCATCGTTTGTTATGCGTTACTGCCGCGGTATGGACTGCGGGGGGCGGCGTGGGGCGCTGTGGCGTCTTCCTCGGTCATTGTAGTGGTTTGTACGGCGGTTTTGATACAGGAACTGCGAAGAAAACAGAATTGCATGCTGGAAAGGAATCGTGAATGAGCCAGGACAGTGTTTTGTATTTATCCCGGAAAGATGTGGAGCGTGTGAATGTTTCAATGAAAGAAATCATCGACGCGCTGGAAAAAATGTTTCGCGAAAAGGGTCAGGGCAAGGTGGAAATGCCCCCCAAGCCGGGCATCCATACCCGACCGGACGCGTTCATTCATGCCATGCCCGCGTATATCCCCAGCCTGAAATCCGCCGGCATGAAATGGGTTTCGGGATATCCGGAAAATCAGAAAAAAGGCCTGCCCTACATCACCGGCCTGCTTATTCTGAACGACGATGAAACCGGCATTCCCTACACGGTGATGGACTGCACCTGGATTACGGCGATGCGGACCGGCGCGGCGACGGCGGTGGCGGCGAAATATCTCGCCCGCAAGAACAGTCAGTCCGCCGGGATTCTGGCCTGCGGGGTGCAGGGCCGTGCGAATCTGGAAGCGCTGGCCTGCGTGTTTACCCTGAAAACCGTCAAGGCGTTCGATATATATCCGGATGTCGCCAAAAAGTTCGCGCAGGATATGTCCCCCCAAATAGGCGTCGATATCGAAGTTGTCGATGCGCCGGAGAAAGCCGTGCGAAAACTGGACCTGGTCGTCACCAGCGGCCCGATTCTCAAGCACCCCACTCCGGCGATTCAGGCCGGGTGGCTGGAAAAAGGAGCGTTTGCCAGTCCGGTGGATTTTGATTCGTACTGGACCGGCGCGGCGCTGCAGGAAGCCGACAAGCTTTCCACCGATGACAAGGACCAGATGGAATACTATCGCAAGGTGGGCTATTTCCAGCAGACGCCCAAAGCGTATGCGGACCTGGGCGACATTGTCGCGGGTCTCAAGCCGGGCCGTCAGAGCGATTCGGAACGGACCATCTCCATCAATCTGGGGCTGGCCCTGGATGATATGGCGACCGCACCGCTGGTGTATCAGAAAGCCGTGAACCTGGGCATCGGTACCCGGCTGCCTCTTTGAAATATTTCCCTTCGGCCAATATTATTACGCCCTCGGATTGACAAGAGGGCGTTTTTATTGGACGGGAAAAATTGGATTTCAGGGACACCGGC
>CAZOTP010000045.1:0-7303 GCA_964582655.1 uncultured Pirellulales bacterium
AAGCCGAGATGTGAAGAATATTCATAGCTTCCTCGTTATAAATCTCATACAAAATACCGATCAGCCCCTGTATATTTCCCGGTACTTTCGAATCAAACGATTCCAATCCCTTTTCCGATTCCATAGTTTCTGTCGTAACGAAACCGTTTCCGGGGAATAGATTATCTCCCCCGCCTCGGTCGGCCGGGACTCTCGCAACGGCGTACCCGGTTTGACGGAGTCAATCAAAAGCTCCCCGTCGGAGGTAGGAAAATCGGCCAGGCGCCAGGAACCATCTGGCATATGAATGCTCACCGCCGGAATATTCGTTCGATCCGACTCGATGGGAAAACGAAGGATCAGGCATCGTCGTGAGAAATCAAAAAAGGGCTGGAATACGAACCGGGCTCTCCGATCCCACCACGTTGCCAGCTGCCTCAATTGTCCGGTCCATACATCCGAATGCGCCATGGCCTGCTCATATATAAATCGGACCAGTTCCGGTGTACTTCCCATTCGGCCCGGCATGTCGGGATGGCCATACAAATGCATCGGTTCACCCGCGGCATATTTTTTGGCGATTAATGCGGAAAAAAAGGTTCGGACAACTGGACTGTCCAGCTCGATCTGAAACTTCGGAAATAAATCCCCCAGACAATGAAACGGAATCTCCAGAACCGGATTCTTCTGTCCTTCAATAACCGGATAATACGGAAGATCATCATGATTCAGGCCGAAACAGCTGGCATAACAATACCCACGCTGTGCCAGAAGCGTATGCAGGGAAGGACGCCAAAAATAAGCGGGGGCAACCAGACCGCAGGGATTTACACCCAGACTTAACAAAAATTCTTCGGCTTTTTTCAGATTGCGTTCATTGGTCCGGACATCCGGATACAGAAAATGACAATGCGTATGGCTCTGAACTTCAATGCCCGCTTCCAGCAGGGATTTCAAAATCTGCGGATTATCCCGATAGTATGCCGTGTAAACGAATACGGTAACGCTGCCGGAAAAAGGCCGAACCGCATTCAGATACCCTCGGAGATGTTCAACCGGCCCGCCGTCCAGATCGCCGCGAAGACAAAACACCGAGCGGGAATGTCCCGGCCAGAACCACTTCTGAACCAGAGGCAGTTGCCGTTCAAAAAATGCTCGGCGAAGGATTTTCAGGATCATGCGGCGGAGATTTTTCTTCACGATGCGGGCCAGCCGCTCATGCACCACCCGTTTTTCTTCCGGATTCACCATCAGGCACTTCCGCCCGCTTTCGCCGGAACACCAAAAATCCGCGAGCGTAAACGGCAGCTGATATACGCGGCTCTCTTTCACTCGGGTGTACGGGACGCAGACCGCCCCGGGCATTCGATCTTCTTCCAGGCCCGAGAAATCTTCGCTGTGATAAGGAAAACAAAGCGTCTGGCGCTCTGAAAAATCCGAAATATTCAGAGATTGCGCCTCAGATACAGCGGCCGCGCCCCGCCGAATCAGTTCGCAGCAGAGGTTCCGCACCGTCCCTGGCGTCCGATGGGGAATCACCAGCACTTCCGGAGCACCGGAAAAACCGTTCGCAGGATCGATCATCTCCCACGCCAGCCCCTCCGATTCCAGCAGGCTGATCCAGGCAGGATCTCTCCAGGCTAAGCATACGCTCAAAGACCGCAGGGTATCCTTTTGCACATGCTTCATTCGCGGATCGTTCTCCTCGGAATCCAGTCGACGTAAAAACCGCGAAAATCGGACCATAGGGCCGATTTTCGCCGATGTTCCGGCATCATTCTACTTGTCATTCCATTTATTTCATACTATAATTATCGGATAATTTGTCAAGATTCATGATCTTCCGCTGGTTTGGAAAAACTGGTAACCGGAGACAATGGGAATGGGACTTTTGCGTAAATGCTGGAGCTCGTTTCAGGACATCGGCCTGTTCTCGACCGTTCGGAAAGCGTACCGCAGGATCTGGTACCGAACGCGAGTCATTGTTTACCGAAAATCCATGGCAATTCCGGAAGGTTCGCCGGAGTTTCCCGACGTGATTTTTCGCCCGGTAAAGCCGGATGAACTCTCCTGGCTGTGTGAACAACTCCCGCATCTGGGAGCAAGGGCAAAACCCTTGATCGAAGAGCAGTTTCAATCCCCCGGACATACGATTATCGGTGTAACGACGGGAAATCCGCCCACGGTCGTGTTGCATCTCTGGGTTTCACGGTCCCCCGAAGACCGCGGATTTCAATTGCTGGGAAGTCGAATCGGAAAAAATGACGCGACCACAAAACGGGGCTGGGTGCCGGAAGAATATCGCCGACACGGGATAGCAACCCGCGGCATCCTCTATGCCGAACATCTGGCTCGCCAGTCGGGTACGGAGAATATCTGGGGTTTGATCTGGAGCAGCAATATGGCCTCCCGGAAACTCCACGAACGAATTGGATATGAAAGGGTGGGCGAGATTCGCCTGGAAAACAGATGGAACCGGCATTTCGCCCGGGTGAAATGCAACGGGGACCACCGCTGGGAGAAAATTCCCCTTCCGGCGGATGTCTGGCTCCTGTAAAATAACCGGGGTGCTTTAGACATCCATACAGCATGAATATCACATTGGAACATACCGTGGATCCCCGCGAATGGGATGATCTGGCAATGAAGATGGGGGGCGGGTATCATCATTGCCACGCCGCCATTCTCGCCGACGCCCTCAATGAGAATGGCGTCCCGCTTTTCGTCAAAGCGCATAACGAAAACCGGGAATGCGTGGGAATCGCCGCCTGCACCGTGGCCCAGTCCCGAATCTGGCCTTTTTCCCGATACTGCAAATATGCCATGATCAGCGCCTTGCCGGCCATGCGGAATTCCGCCGCAGCCGGTCAGATCGAGTTTCTGAAAAACCTGGAAGAGCATTTGCGCCGGGAAGGAGTATTCAAAATCCGGGTCTCTTCCTATGACTCTCCGCAAAGCGAAGAGGTCCTCTCGCATCTGGGATACACCGTAACAAAACGATGGGAATTTTATGTGGATCTGCGGAAAAGCCTGGATGAAATCTGGATGAGTTTTTCCAGAAGCCGCCGAAAAGATATCCGAAAAGCCGAAAAAATGGGCGTCGTCAGCAAAATGGAATATACCATGGAAGCCGCCAGGCAGGCCTTGTCCTTTCACGATCAGTCCATGCAGCGCCGCGAGGTCTTTTCCCGCTCCAAAGAAAGAACGTCTGCCCAGGCGATTCAAAATCTTTTCGATAACAATCGAATCGAAGTGTGGACGACCTGCTATAAAGGCAAAGCCGTGGATGGCGTCATCTTCGGTTTTTTCAACAACAAAGCCTTTGGCCTGATCGGAGGCTCCTCGCCCGAAGCCATTCCCTGCTATGCCGCCTCCTACCGCATGTGGAGTTCGATCCGGTATTACAAGGAAAAGGGTATGCGGGAAATCAATTATGGCGGCGCCAAAGAGGACGAGGAAGGCGGGCACCTCTTTAAGCGGCAGTTTGGCGCGATTATCATCCCCCAGCCCGTCGGCGAAAAATACATTTCCCGCACCGGCGCCCGTCTGTATAACATTCGATCGTTGCTGAAACCCTCGAAAAAAACAACGCCCCTCATTCCGCCGGCGTATCGAGCAGACCCTGCCCCCGGGGAAAGTAGTGCTTGAGCCACTCGAAAAAGATGAGAAATGAATAATTAAACAGATAACTGCTCCCCTCGGGCCAAATAAATCCGGCCATCCAATCCCGGACCAGGCGGGGAATCGTTCGGGAGTTCCGGAAAATCCAGTTTTCACCCAGAAAGTACCGCCGGGTATTCCACCGCAGAAATTCGCGTTTCTGCCGATAATACCGGATGTCGTCCCCCTGGGCCGGCAGGGTCTGCCGGGATTGAAATACGGAAAAGAATTCCGGATACAGCCGTTGCGTCATGTCGGCGCGCAGGCTGTGCTGGATCCGCATAACCGGAGGCAGGCTCATTACGAAATCAAACAGGTCGTTGTCATAAAACGGCATCAGGCTTTCCGCCTTAAGGGAAATCAGCTTCAGGGACGCCAGGGAAATGGCCCGGCGAGTTCGATTCGACAAATACCAGCAGGTCAGCTGGTTGGGTGTCCCGGCATATTTTCGCAGTTCTCGTAGAACGGTTTCGAGAACATCCGTTTCCTGAAAATAACGGCGGATGCCAGGAGAAAATATCGAATACGAATGCCGTTCCACGATCAGCTTGCCGGCTAGCTGCTCCTGGGAATAGCGTTGCGCCGCCTGAAAATGGTCCGGATCAATAAACTCGCTGGACCGCAGGACCGCATTAAAAGCAACATCCCCGGCAATCCCGTCAAAATTGACTTTGCAGTCCCCCGGCAGCGCCTCGATCATCGGAAGATAGGGTTGATGCAGTCGCGTTTCATAGTCCGTCAGTCTCGCGGTCCGGGGAAAATAATCATTCATGAAATGCCGGGCGGGAAGATTGATAAAGACATTCTCCACCTGCAGGGCCTTGGCAACCTCAGCCGCAACTGGCCCGTCCGGATCGCGGGAAGAAAAACCCCGTGACGTATAGGTAACAAAGGGATATTTCTGACGGCTCAATTCCGAGGCGATTCGGCCGGAATCCAGCCCGCCGCTCAGAAACACCACCGTCTTTCCCTTCGCCGGCACAATCCGCCGCTGAACCGCCTGAACAAAAAGTTCGCCGCATTGCTGTACCGCCTGGGGGTAGGAAATGGTTTCATCGATGGGAATTTCCGCCATGTTCCAGTATCGCTCGATCTTCACCTGATTCTGCTCAAACCGCAGTACCGCCGCCGGAGGCAGCAGCGACACATTTTCGAAAAACGTATCCTCCCCCAGAAAATGTCCGAAATGCAAAAAGACATTCGCGGCCCGCCAGTTTGGCCGTCGCGGAACGAGCCCGCTTGCCATCACCCCCCGCAGATCCGACGAAAACACCAGCACGCCCTGCGAAGAATCATGCCAATAATACAAAGGCCTCAGCCCGTACCGGTCATTAATCAGCGTCAACCGCTTCTGTCCAGAATCCCAGTGCGCCAGCGAATAGATTCCGTTGATCTCCCGGAGCCTCGCCGTCCCTGTCCGCCCGATCAGATTCAGCATGAATTCCGCATCGCTTTCTTCATGCGCAAACTCCGCTCCCTCCCTCCGAAGCTCCGTCTTCATCCGGCCATAATCGAAAATCCTCCCGCAATAGACCATCCGATCCGGACCATTGCCGGAAATCAGCGGTTGCGACTCCGTATGGAACGCTCCGATATTGAAGTGCCCCAGACCGGCGTGGCGGTCATGCCACATTTCGCGGCAAATATAATTCTCGTGCCAGGAAGCGTCATAGATTTGCTCCAGAACTCCCGCCGGCTGAAAATCCGGTTCATTCAATACCACGCCGCAGATCTTCGTCACAATGTCGCTCCTCCTGCATGGAAAACAGAGAATTCCCGGCCAAACGCATCCTGGTACCGCTTCTTCAGTTCCGTATTCGCCCAGTGGAACAGCCGTGACTGCCCCTGCAATTCGAAAAATCTGCGAAATCCCCTGGCCCGCATCCCGGTCAAATGATTAAAATTGACCGTCACCAGTTGATCCAGATGAGCCAGCTTCCGCAAACACCAGAGCGGCCCCGGCGAAGGGGCATACAGATCCCGCTCCCGCAAATAGCAGGCGAAATTCATCCGGCTATCCCGCAAAAAGGGCCACGGAAACGATCGGTCGGCAAGGGTGGCCTCCTTGCGGATTCCAAAACAGTCGCGGGGTACGCCCGCCTCCTCCAGGCTCCGCCGCGGAATGGTCGATCATAGTTCGTATGCAGCGTCCACGGCTCCATTTCTGCCGAAAACGTGATCGCTTGAATCGCCTCGGCCTTCCGGCAGCCCCAGAAGGGAACCGGACAATGAAAGATCCCCTGAATCAGCCGGTATTCACAAAGCCCCAGTCCCTCGATGGTATTGACGGCGAAGGGTTCGGTCCGATTAAGTATTTCCCTCGGCCTCAGCGAATCCCCCCGATATGCGGTATAAAACAGGCACAGCGGCTCCGGATAATCAAAAATCGTAAGATTTAAGCCGCCCGGTTCTCCCGCGGCTGCCCACACGGAAAGTTCCTCTTTGTAATGCCGTGGCCGATGATAATAGTCCCGGCACCGGATCCCCAAACACTCCGCCACCGCCGATCCCGAATCACTCCGGGGGAAAAAACTGCTGGCATTGACAATCGTAACCGTCTCCCGGCATCCGGCGTCACGCGCCAGCTTGGCGGCCGCGCAGGAATCGTAACCCGCGGAAACCGTCGCCAGCGGAGAGATAGCATATTTTCGTTCCGATGCCTGATAATTCCGCTGCAATCGTTTCGCCACATTTCGAAGATAGTCATGATACTCTGCATAACAGGTAAATTCCGGTGCCGTATCCGGTTTATCAATCTTGGTTAAATGGCGTCCGTCATACTGAAAATTATGATAGTACGCAATCTGGAAAACTCCCTCGTCCGCCGGGATGGTATCGCAATAGGTCCATAAACCCTGACGCATCGTGTTCATGTCGGCGGAATATCCGCGATAGTCTTCCGACAGCGATCTGCCGCTGCACGCCAGCAGCGCAGGAAGCGAATTGCTCAGGTAATGCTTCCCGGCCTCTTCCCGGCACCACAAACGATCCATCATCGTGCCGGAACTGACAAATACAACCTGATTCCCCCGGCAGCGGATACCCGTCCCGAACACCAGCTCCGTCTTGTCAAAATCACCATCCGAATACTCTCCCGCCCAGACCGCTTCCGCACACCATTGCTCTGAAAGCTCCACGCAGGGCCCGTGATACACAACCACCTCGCCTGTGTTCGCTCGGCACACCGCCGCCCAGGCCAGTTTCGGCCAGCGTTCGATTTTGCGAAAAATCAGCTTCACGTCGTTTCGTTCTCTATTCCGTATGATGGTCCCGGTTCAAGCCGTTCCGATATAACGCTTTCAGCTCGTCATTGCCCCAGTGAAACAGCATCTTGTTGGCCCGCAGCTTCAGCCGGATCCGCAGCGCAGGATCCCATAAATGATATTTCCCGGTAACATTCAGATACAAAAGCCGGTCCAGGGTGACGATCTTTCGCAGAATCGCCGCCACCCAGGAGGAAGGAGCGTAAATCCCCTTCTTTTCCAGAAACCGCCTGTACTTCCTCCGGGCCTCCGCCGAATAAGGCCACAAAAAATACTCGTCCGATGAGGTCAGTTTCTTGCGCCTGGCAAAACTCCCCCTCGGAACACCCCCCACGTCGTCAATGCTCCGCCGCGGCATCGGACGCCGTCAGACGCCGCCGAACCTGCTCGACATACCGGTC
>CAZOTP010000045.1:7313-15809 GCA_964582655.1 uncultured Pirellulales bacterium
ATGAGCATGGTCGAAGAAGCCCAGGCGCAAAACTCCCCCACGCAACACCCCCCACTTCTTCAATGATCCGCCGGGGAATCGGACGGTCATAATCCGTTCCCAGTGTCCAAGGCTGCATCTCCGGCAACCTCGACACGGCGCGAATCTCCTTCACATGCCGGATTCCCCAGAATGGCACCACGCAATGAAAGATTCCCTTCAGCAGCCGAAACTCGCAGAACCCCAGATCGCTTACGCTGGGAACCATAAAGGGGCTGGACACTTCCTCCTCGGAACGATCCCATACCATGTCCCCCCGGCAGCCGCTGAAAAACAGACAGAGCGGCTCGGGATAATCAAACTGGGTCCAGTTCAGGATCGCCGCCCGGCCCGACACCGCCCAGACCGCTTCCTCCCAGGGATACTGCCCCGATGTGCGGTTGTATTCCCGGCACGCCAATTCCAATCGGTCCGCTACATACGCCCCCGAATCGGAGCCACGCCAGTAGCTGTTGGACTGCTTGATGGTCACCGCCTGACGGCAGCCCGCATAGCGGGCGATAACCGCTGTGGCACAGGCATCATACCCCGTGGAAATGCCGGTCAGCGGAGTGATGGCATGGGCTCGACCGGGACTTTTCATATTGTCCGCCAGCGCCTCGGCGGTCGTTTTTAAAAATTGATGGTAATCGAAAAACGTCTGGAAGTAGCCGGCTCGATCCGGTTTCTCCGTCTCCCGAAGCCCTTGGCCGTCATACACCAGATTGTGAAAATACAAAACGCGGATATCCGACGGAACGGCGGGAATGGAACGGGTGTATTGATCCAGTCCGTTGCAGATGCTCCGAAGATCCGGAAAATAATGATAATCATCCCGGAGAGACAGATCCGCCGTCGCCAGCAGCGCCGGCAGCGAATTCGAAACATACCAGAACGGATCCCCCTGATAATACCACAGCCGATCGGTGGTCGTGCCGGAACTGACAAACACAACCTGATTGTCCCGGCACCGGATGCCGCTGCCGAAAATCAGATCGGTCTGATCGAAACCACCCGCTGCAAAGTTACCCGCCCAGACCGCTTCTACGCAAAATCCGTTTCCGATTTCCACATGGGGGCCGTGATAAACCCGTATCGGCGGAGTGCCCGGGCGGAATTTCGCCGCCCAGGCAAGTTTTGGCCAATTGGAAATCCGTTGGGCTTCCAGGTTCACCGGTTCGTCCTGTCGCTTGATAAAATCCTGTTAATCACGGGTTTCGCCGAAAAAAGTACGGGAGTTGCGGGTGGTCAGCTCACCGCTCATCACCCAACGCCACATCTGCCAGTAGAACGGCAAATGCCTCTGATCATCCAGCTTGTCAAGCCCATCCGCGTCAATATCCGAATGGTCCCGATTCAGCCGGTCCCGTGTCAAACGCAAAAATTTCGATTCCGCCCAGTACTTCTTCGACCCGTGCAGAAAATACCGACAGGCTCTTTGACCTTTTTGAATTGCCGGGCTCCCCCCCAGCAGACAAACCAGCTTATCCGCCAGGCCCTGAAGCCCGCATGTCCGATCCCGCAGGAACATTCCCCCGGTTAAAAACGGAACCCGAACGACCTGCGGAACATACCGGCGGAATAATTCAAAATACAAGGCGTAATCCCGGCTCGCCGCATATGGAACCTCCGCTGCCAGCTCCCAGAACGGCCGGCTCACGCCCAGCATACAGGGCATCGCGATATTCGAGTACACCTTCAGCGCATTGGGGGAGGTTCGATTCCGCATCCGGTTGAACGCTTCAAATTGGGCGATGCCGGACTCATTATCGGGATATTTCGAAATTTCGTTCCGCAGCGATTGAGAAAAGGCATCGTGCATTTCATCGGCTCGCGCCCTGCCAAACAGAGTTGTGGCAACCTGCCATCCGAAATCCTGGCGCGTCAAACACGATTCCCGTAAAAAAACGTCAAATCCCCCTGGTGACAGAAAAGCCGGAACAAACGCATACCCGGGAGGAGTTCCATCCCAGACCGCCTCCATCCGGCTCTCCAGATACGAGGAGACCTGGGCAATAAACAGATACAGACTCGGCGTGGTCAATTCATTCATCACCAGATAGTCCAGATACGAGGGGGAGTTGTAATAGGATCGGGACGGCTTCCGCAGGGTATAATCAACCTCCAGTCGTTTGGCCGAACGCAATGCCAGTTTGCTGTCCAGTCCCCACAATTCATCCTGATGCGCCAGAATCAGGGCTTGCGGGTTCAGCTTTTCCTGGCACAGCATGGCCAGGGTAATCCGGGAATCAAACCCCCCGCTCAGCAGCACCGTTCCCTTCCGGGTATGCTGGTTGTAGGCTCGAATCTCCTGTTTCATCGACTCGATCATGGCGTCGGTATCGATCTGGTCCAGCTTCAGATTCTCTCGGATCTTAGGCCAGGACCAGTAGGTCTTCGACGTCATCGCTCCAGACGCGGCATCATACATCAGCACCGTCGCCGGCTCGGCACGTTTTACACCCGCCAGTTGCGTATCGGCGCCGATGGAATGCCCCAGCGATAGAAACGCGCCCCATCCCGCCGGATCCATCTCGATGGGGACCTGCCCGCTCGCCGGAAAAGCCTTTAATTCCGATGCTAGCAGAAAGAGATTCTCGCGCCGCAGCAGATACAAAGGCTGTAGCCCCATGGCGTCCGTAACAACAGCCAGATTCCGCCCCGCAGCATCCCAGAACAACGCCGCAAACGCGCCGTCCAGCTCCATAAGATGCCGGCTGGCCTGGTCGGCATCGCATGAAAGGATTTTGTCCAGTCTGGCATCCAGCGATCCATGCAGATCCAGCGGCACGCCGGATATCATCAGAAGATTTCCACTCTCGCTACGCCGCAATAATGGGATATTCGAAAAACGTTCCGAAGAAGTGACGCATCCCAGACAGCCGCCCGAAAGAGAATAACATTCGCTTTGCTGGCCCTCAAAAAGCTGCTGGGCGCGGGCCATCTTCTCCGCCGCGTCCCGGCAGAATCCGGCATCTCTGGAAAAACATCCGGCAATCTTCACGGGGTGGCTCCTCGGCTGGACGGAATGGGACGGTAACGAAAAAAACGTTCTTTCAACCCGCCGTTCACCATCTGCAATAAGGGGAAATCCCATTCATCATTCGCTTCGATCAGTGTGGGACCGGTTTCGGACAGGGCAATATCCCATCCGATCGAATGAATCCCGTAAAAAAAGGTGTGCAGCCGCAGACACATCTGGACAGCCTCCGGAATGAAGGGGTAAACCACGCTTCCAAAAGCGATGTTCGTATCGGGATGATGGGTCAACGTTCGGTGCTTCGCCCTCTCGATAAAATTCGGACTCAATCGGCCCGTCGAAAGATCGATGCCTCCTATCAGTCCTCCCGCATGCAAATTGTCCACATAACGACCCCCACCGCCAACTCGGACAGCAGCGGCGAATACCACGGGGGTTTTCCCCTCCAGAATCGTCACCAGACGAACCGTATTCACGGATTCCCCATACAGCAGACTGACGCTCGGATGCTGGATCAGCCGCTCCTGCAGAACGTATCGGCCGCAGAGTTGCTTCCGAAACTCCTCCACCGTCGCTTGCGTGCGGTCCACGTACAACACGCCCTGTTTCACCTGGACGGGAAATACTTCCTTTCCGCAGCCTCCCAGGACCTCCTTGCAGAACACATCCAGATTCTCCCGTTCCAAAACGGTCTCCAGAGGCTCCTCCCTCCAGCTTCCCTCCCAGCAAATATGGTCCCGATCGCATATCGCCAATATCCGCGGCGTGGGAAATCCCAGAGCCGTCAGGTAAATTCCAAAGGTAAATTTGTCCGAAATCAAACCGCAGTAACTTGTTCGGTCTCTGCCCGGATGCCGATGATTATATTCATTGCGCTTATCTCGAAGATTAATATGACCCCCATAGTTCCACGGCGACCCCGCATCCTTGCGGTCCAGCCCGTATGCATAATAATTGGAATTGACTTCCTGAAATCTCAGATACCAGAGGAAATGCTCCCAGGCGATACGCCGCTTGGATTTATGTTCCGCATCCGGATATTGCGTCAGGGAGGAATCTGGCCAAAATAGATTTTGAAAAAGCTGCGCCAGGGCCGGCAAAAAAAAATGAACCAGCCTCCGGCCTCGGGTCATAAAATGTTTCAGTTCCATGGCGGAACCTCCGGATATACCAAGCCCATATCTACCTCGTAAGATCCGTCATCCTGTTTCGACGCCGCACTTTTTGAACGATTTCTTTTCCTTTCGAAAAAATCCGCCTGCGGTCGGATTCTGGAACCAAAATCCAGAATGCGGCCGGCAAATAACCAATTATAACCAGAATGATTTGTAAAAAAAACCAATACCAGGACTGGCAGGGAAGGGCCTGCTGAATCAGGACACTTAATCCCGTAAATATCAGAAAAACCATTGCCGCACGGCCGCAGATATTCCACGCAAAGGATTTCCAGGGAATCCCCGTCTTCCGAAAGGTAAACCACATCTGTACAAAAAATCGCATGAAAATCCGAGAGACCAGGGTTCCTGCCGCGATCCCGGTCAGACCCCAACCCAATCCCAGCACAAAAAATAATGACAGTCCCAGATTTAAAACGGCCTCAATGATGCTCAGCGTCGCCGTTAATCCCACATGCCCCATTGCAGCCAGCAGTCCCTGCGCCCCGATATCCATCAGCGCCGGCAGATGGGACGCCGCCAGGATCGTCAGAATCCGCGCCGCCTGATGAACGGACTCCATCGGAAATTTCTCCGGCTCATACATCCAGAGTCGGAAAAAGGGGCCCGCAAAAAGACAGAATCCCCCGTATAGAGGTATTCCGAATATTAGGGCCAGACGAATCTGCCGGAAAAACAACCACCGGGCCGAACCCATTTCTCCGCGAGCCACGGCTTGCTGTACGGAGGGAAAAAACGTATTCCCGATCATATTGATAAAATTGGTGCTGTAAAAACTCAACATGGCGCCAACAGAATATACCGTAACCGATGCCACACTCACCGCCGCTCCGGCTATAAAAAGATCGGTTTGGCCGATAATCTTCACCGAAACCGCGCTGATAAAGGCAAATATCCCGTAGCTGTATAGTTCCTGAAGCCTCGCCTTTTGAAAAAGTACAGGCCATACCCGAAGCGGCGGGTATGTCCGCCGTGCCAGAAATTGATTCCCCAGAAGCCCCGCCAGATTCGAAGCGACCACCACCGCCGACAACCCCAGAATCCCCATCCCCCTTTGCAGCATCAGGATGGTCCCCGCCGTGCGAAGCCCCAGCATAAACAAATCCATGCCATTGCTGATATCAAACCGTTCATGCGCAATCAATACGCTGGAAAATAAAACACGAACCATGGAAATCCACACATTCGCCGCCAGCAGTGGCAGCAGCGCCATGACCAGTCCGTGATACTCCGCCGTTACCGTGGGAAAAAACCGTGGAAACAGCCAGCCAAGTCCTCCGCCAACAGCTACGATCAAAAATCCAATGACTGAAAAGATCCCCAGCGAAGTCCGAATCGTCTGGTCCACCTTGTCATATTCCCCGCGACCCAGATACAAAATAATATACCGCCCCGTGCTGGCCCGAATCCCCAGATCCAGAACCCCCATATACCCCGTCAGCATCGTCAGCAGGCTCCAGATCCCATACTCCGTCTGCCCCAGCTTGTGCACCACATAGGGGGAAAGAAAAAACATCACCAAAAGGTTCACAGCCTGTCCGGCCCAGTTGGCGGTCAGATTTCTCGCGATGATCCCGGCTCGACTCATCCGTTTCCTCTGCCTCCAACAGGGCGCCCACTTCCGCGTGGAGCTCCCTCCTCCAAATAGCGCAAAATACTCTCCATTTTCCCCTCCCACGACTCCGTCCGCATCGCCTCCGAACGCCGTCGTCTCGCCTCCGGCCCCTCCTGCAGTGCCGCCTCCGCCGCATGCTCAAACTCTTGCACCGTCTCCGCCAGATGCACCCGATCCGCATACAGTTTCACTTCCGGCAAAGGCGTCGAGATAACCGGCAATCCCGCCGCCAGATACTCCCTAAGCTTGATAGGATTCACCGCCTCCGTCAGCGCGTTCCGCTGGAATGGAATCAGCCCCACATCGAATCCCCGGCAGTACCCCGGCAGAGTCGAATAAGGCTTGCGGCCCAGAAAATGCATATTCGTTATCTCCCGATACCCCGACAAATCCACCGTCGAATCCCCCAGAAACACAAAATGCCACTCCGGCCGCTTCCGCGCTGTCTCCGCCAGGACTTCCAGATTCACCCAGTCCCGGATTAATCCGAAAAAACCGAGCCTTGGCCGGGGAATCACCTCCAGATCCGCCGGCACCTGGGTCTGTTCCGAAAGCGCCCCCGCAAAATGCTCATAATCCACGCCATGCGTAACCAGCGCCGTATGAGGATTCCAGGACTTCTTCGCTTCCTGCAGCGCCAGCGACGTCGTAATCACCAGATCCGCCTTCTCGCACAGTTCCCGCTCGTCCCGCAGCACCTGATCCCGGTCATACCCCGTAAATTCCGAATGCTCATCCACGCAGTAATACACCACGCGCTCCTCCCCGAACCGACCCAGGAGATACGAAATATCCGGCGTAAACGACCACACATCCACGCCCCCCTGTCCGATCCGCCGCAGCGCGCGGCGAACCTGAAACACCAGCAGCTTCCGATTCATCCATCGCGCCGCTTTCGATGCCGGCAGCGGAACCACCAGGGGCGTCAGCACATGCAGATTCTCCTTAGGCCGGCTCATCCCCGAAAACACCTGCTTCAGCTTCAGCAGCATATACCGAAGATCCGAGGAACTCGCCGATGGCGCTCGCGACGCGTGATAATTCACCCACAGCACCGTATTCCGCTCCGCCAGAAGATGCATCACATGGTGCTTGCTCGTCGGCGGCGCATCGTAGCCGCTGGCAAAACATAGTATGGTCCGATTTTCCATCATGGGGGTCTCTCTCGCTCCATCCGCTTACTCGGAAATCCCGTCCCTCTTCCGCAAACATCCGAGAATCCACCCCCGCAGCCAGTGCAGGCCCGCGTGCCGGCCGATAAATTGATCGTCCCAGATTCCCAGCCGGCATAAAAACGGGCTGAACAGCAAGGCATACGGATACTGATTCAGATACTCAAACCGCTCCATCGCAAACGAGCTCCCCTCCGCCAGCCGAACAAACTTCCGCCGCGTGTTCGCCCGGTAAAACGTCGGAAACGTATCCTGCTCATCTCGCCCCTCCGTCTTCTTCACCAGCGGTTGATGCAGTGAGTTCGGCAGCAGCATCGCCATTACCGAATAGTCAAACTTGTTTGCCGCCAGAAACACCATCCGCCCCCCGGGCTTCAGCACCCGGTGCATCTCCGAAAACGCCGCCTCCGGCCGATCCAGATGCTCCAGCACCGATTGCGAAGTCACTACGTCAAATGTTTCCGGCTCATACGGGATCGCATACGCACTCGCCCGACGCAGAGTACACCCCGGAACATCCTCCACATCCTCCGCCTCCGGATCGATCCCGTGCGCCGCCGCGCCCCATTGCCCGTATGGTTCCGCCATTGGAAAACTCCGCCCGCACCCCACGTCCAGAACCGCTCCGCCGGTCGGCAGAATCCCCTGCAGAAGTTCCCGGTACCGGGCGTAAGGCGACTGCCACCCGCGAAGATGATAATGCGACTGCACCATCTCTCGTGATACGCTTCGTCGGCTTTTTAAAATCGCCTCGTTTGCTGTCATGGTCTCTCGTTTCAGAGGTTTCTCATCACGGGGCTCAAGTCGCATCCGGGTATGAATCCATTCCCGCTTCCGCCATCAGTTCCGCTGTGTTATGACGCCACCGCCAGGATACTGCCGCTGGAAGCCCCAGCAGCGTCCCCGCAAAATTCATGTACATGTCCCCGCTGGATGACACCCGTCCCGGAACGTATTTCTGCGCTTCTTCCAGAAGAATGCCCGTCACAAAACAAAATAGAAGGGACATCGCCACACAGAAAAACCGGTTCCGGAACGTCGCCGTCAGTGCCATCGAAATGCAGCACATCAGGACCGCGTACGCCGGCAGATGCAGCATATCCTGCACCTGGGGCGTCAGCTGCGAACCCCATTGCCCGATAAACGGAATATAAACTCCGGGATTCATCAGACTCCCCTTGATCACCACCCCCAGATACGCCAGCATTAATAGCCACGCACTGACAATCAGCTTCCCGTTGCGGCGAGGATACCGTTTGCGAATCTTCGCCGACGATTTCACTTCCGCCTTTACGGCCCCTTTCGAAATCTCCCTCCCTTTCCCCGAAAGGGTTTCGGCAATCTGGCGATCCGCCTCCATCCGGCACAACTCCGCCAGCGGCGCCATCTGTCGGTCCCACCGATCCCGCTCCTCCACCCGCTTCCGGGCTTTTCGGCCCAGTGCCTCGCGGACCGACGAATCCGTCAACACCCGCCGAAGCGCATCCTTCCATTCCGCCGGACTGTCCGCCGCCAGAATCTCGCTCCCCGCCTGCG
>CAZOTP010000046.1:0-1331 GCA_964582655.1 uncultured Pirellulales bacterium
TACCTATCGCGATTATTACCTGGATGGAGATGTTCTGGTAAAATCGCAGCTTGCGGTGACACGGTTTTTTAAAGTGGACCAGATCAGCGCCATCAGCGATCCATGGCGGGAGGCGTCGGCGTATGGGATGGAATTTGATTATCCGGCCGATGGGGTCGGCAAACCCAGAAACCTTCTGCTGAAAAATCCATCGGATATTGCAGCTCTGAAGCGGCTGGATGTTGCCAACTCGTTTCGAATGAGTCAGCGTGTGGAGAGTGTGCGTGCATTGGCGCTGGAAGTCGGGCGGACGCACAGTGTTTTGGGGTGGGTGGAAGGGCCTTTGGCGGAGTATTCGGATCTGCGGGGGCTTGAAACGGCGATGATGGACCTGATGGACCGGCCCGAGCTGTTTATGCGGGCGTCCGAGATTATAGTGCAAAATGCGATCGATTTTGCCGTGGCCCAAATTGAGGCGGGAGCGGATATGATCGGCATTGGCGACGCCGCAGCAAGCCTGATCGGAAGGGAACTGTACAGCCAGTATGTCTTGCCGTGTGAGAAACGGCTGGTTGATGCGGTACACAATGCCGGCGGGACGGTGAAACTGCATATCTGCGGGAATATCGGCGGGATTCTCGAACCCATTTCGCAGACGGGAACGGATATCCTGGATGTGGACTGGATGGTTCCGCTGGATTCGGCCCGGAAAGCCGTGGGACCGAAAATCACCCTGTGCGGGAATATGGACCCGTCGAGCGTGATTTTGCAAGGGACGCCGGAGCAGATCGAGCAGGCGGCGCGGCAATGTGTTTCCAACGGCGGAGATCGCTTTATTCTCATGCCGGGCTGCGAAGTGCCGCCCCATACTCCGGTGGAAAATATACAGGCGTTCTGCCCCTGCCAGGGGTGTATGATTCCGGATCTTATGAATCTTGTACTCGAAACCTAAAAAGGACTTCCGCGATGAAGAAACAGATTTTCAATGTCTTGCTGTCTGGATATGTTTCCCTGGTTTTATGCGGTCCTGCGCTGGCCGATGTCAAAATGCCGGCGATATTCAGCGACAATATGGTGCTGCAGCAGGACCGCGAGATTCCGGTGTGGGGATGGGCGGAGCCGGGAGAAACGGTTGCGGTGAGTCTGGGATCGAACCAGGTTTCCGTGACCGCGGATCCCGACGGTAAATGGAAAGCATTGCTCAAACCCATCCAGGCCGGCGGTCCGATCGAGATGATGATTCAAGGAAAGAATTCCATTACCCTTCACAATATTCTTGTGGGGGAAGTGTGGGTCGGTTCGGGCCAGTCCAATATGCAAATGAGCGTAAAAAACTGTGTTAACGCAGAGGA
>CAZOTP010000046.1:1341-15753 GCA_964582655.1 uncultured Pirellulales bacterium
GCCCGATCCGATATGCCCCAGATCCGGTTATTTGATCTGGGACTTTCAGCAACCTCGACAGAACAGGCAGATTGCAAGGGAAAATGGAAAATCTGCACGCCGGAGACGGCAATGGAATTTTCCGCGGTTCTGTTCTTTTTCGGGCGGGAACTGCACCGGAATCTGAATGTTCCTGTTGGGCTGATTTGCAGCAGTTGGGGAGGAACCTGCTGCGAGGCCTGGTCGGCGAGCGAGGTGTTTTTCGATCCGGCGCTGCGGTATATCCCGGATCAATGGATTCAGCATCAAAAACAATATGAGGAGAAACTGGCGGAGTGGCAAAAGTCCTGCGAGACAGCCCGGGCGGAAAACAAACCGGAACCGGCAAAGCCCAAAGAACCATGGAGAAACCAGCCTCAGAACCGGCCGAGTCATCTTTATAACGCCATGATTGCTCCTTTGATTCCCTATGCGATCCGCGGAGTGACCTGGTATCAGGGGGAAAGCAACGCCGCCAACGGGTATGAGTATTCAATCCTGTTCCCCGCGATGATTCAGAACTGGAGAAAAAATTGGGGACAGGGTGATTTCCCGTTCCTCTTTGTCCAACTGGCATCCTTTATCGATCATAAGCCTGGCGATGCGAGCATTGTCCCGCAAAAGGGCGAACCACGGGAGGATCATTGGGCGGAATTGCGAGAGGCGCAGGCCCAAACCCTGCGGTTGGCGAATACCGGAATGGCTGTAACGATTGATATTGGCGAAGCAAACGATATTCATCCGCGAAACAAGCAGGATGTGGGTAAACGGCTGGCGCTCTGGGCGCTGGCGAAAACCTATGGCAAGGATATGATCTATTCCGGTCCGCTCTACAAGGCCATGCAGGCGGAAGGGGATGCGATTCGGCTTTTCTTCGATCATGTGAACGGCGGGCTGGTCCCCAAGGATGCCAACACGGCCAAAGCGGATACGCTGGAAGGATTTGCGATCGCCGGAGAAGATCGGAAATTCGTCTGGGCCCAGGCGAAAATTGACGGGGATACGGTTGTGGTTTGGTCTCCGGATGTGAAGAATCCCGTGGCGGTCCGTTATGGATGGTCCATATTCCCCGTTTGCAATCTGTTCAATCAAAAAGGCCTGCCGGCGTCTCCCTTTCGAACGGATGACTGGCCGGTATTAAGCACACCGAAACCGTAATCGATTTTCAATAGCGGATTCGATCCAGGGGATTGTCTTCATCGTCTAGGGGAGTAATTCCGAAGAGATCCAGCCACTGGTCCCGCTGTGTTTTGGAGACTCCTTTGTGTTTTTCAGGCGGTTCTTTCGGGGGCGGGGCGGGGATGTCCTGCCGCTTGAGCATTTCGGCCAGATAGTCCCGGCTGCTCAGCGAGACGGATTTTCGCCGGCGGGCCGCAGCCCGGATTTTCCGGTCGGAGCTGACCACAATCAGTCTGCGAGGGGCAGTATTTTCCCCAATGAGTGTTTCCAGAACGGTATCGGCGTCCGATTTGGCTCCGCTGTAAAGGACTTTCACGCGTGGCACGCTTGCGCATGCCGCCGCATCAGCGCCGGGGCGAGTGCCGTCAAACACCACGGTTGCCTGATCGTTTTGCCGAAGCATATCTTCGGCAATCCAGTGACACAGATGAGGGGGCGTGAGAAAGGACAGCTCGTCCGACGTTTTGCAGGCGGTGTGATAGAGATTGTAACCGTCGATGAGAAAGGGCATCAGCGGCCGTCCAGGGCAAAGCGAAGTTCACCGGCTGCAATGGTATGAGTCGCCCGGCCGGTCAGTTTCCACCCCTGATAGGGGCAGTTCTGGCTTTTCGAGTAAAACTGCTTCACATCCACGGTCCAGGAGCGATTCGGATCAATCAGCGTAATGTCCGCATCGCAACCGACGCCGAGCGTGCCTTTGTCGATCCCCAGAATTTTGGCCGGCGCGACGGTCATCATTTCAATCATCCGGGGCCATTCCATGATATGGGTTTCGATCAGGGCCTTGATGAACAATCCCAGCGAACAATCCAGCGATACGATCCCAAAGGGCGCATACAGAAATTCCAGCTCTTTGGAACTGCTCAGGTGCGGGGCGTGATCGCTGACGAGACAGTCGATAACCCGATCCGCGGCAGCGGCGCGAAGCACCTCCACATCGCTGCGCGTTCGCAGGGGAGGATTCATCTTAGTATTCGGATCGTATTCCTGACAGGCTTCTTCGGTCAGCAGCAGATGGTGCGGTGTGACTTCGGTGGTTACGGCGACGCCGTCCTCCTTCGCCTGGCGAATGATATGCGCCGAGCCGGCTGTGGATAGGTGCTGGGCATGATAACGGGCCTTGGTCTGTTTGACCAGTTGAATGTCGCGGTACAGCATCAGCTCTTCCGCCAGTCGGCTCATGCCGGGCAACCCCAGAATGGAAGCCTGATAGCCGGAGTTCATGCAGCCGCTGCCGGCCAGGCTGTTATCCTGGCAGTGCTGCAGGACGGCTTTATCGAACATGCTGGCGTATTGAAACGCCCGCAGCATGATCGCCGGATCCTGTACGCCGCTGCCGTCATCGGTGAAAGCGACAGCGCCGCCCCGGACCATCTGGCCCATTTCAGCGAGTTCCTTTCCCGCCCGGCCTTTGGTAATGGCGCCGACGGCGAATACATGGGCTTTTTTCGCCTGCGCCGCCTGGCGGTACACAAAATCCACGGTGGCTTCGTTGTCGATTGCGGGGTCGGTGTTGGGCATGCACGCGACGGAGGTGAATCCGCCGGCCAGAGCCGCCATCGCTCCGCTGGCGATGGTCTCCACTTCCTCATCCCCCGGTTCCCGCAGGTGAACATGCATATCGATCAGGCCGGGAACCACCAGCAGCCCTTTCGCGTCGATTACCACGGCGGCGCCGGTGCGGGATACTTTTCCCACTTCGGCGATTTTGCCGTTCTGAACATATAGATCCCCCGGGGCGTCGATGCCGTTGGCCGGATCCAGGATCCGTCCGTTTTGAATCAGTAAATCGCTCATGGTTTAAATTTCCTGCCTGATTTTCGGTTCCATCGCGGCGGCCTGATTCACCAGAAACAGCACGGCCATCCGCACAGCCAGACCGTTGGTTACCTGACGGAGAATCATGCTGTTCGGCCCGTCGGCCACCTCGCTTTCGATTTCCAGACCGCGATTGATTGGTCCGGGGTGCATCACGGCGACATCCGGCTTGGCGCGTTTCATCCGCTCCACGGTCAGGCCGAACAACCGCGAATATTCACGAACCGATGGAAAGACGGGGCTTCCGATGCGTTCAAACTGCACACGGAGCATATTGAGAACATCCATCTGGCCGATGATCTTGTCAAAATCGTGCGAGACCTTCACGGGCAATTGATTCACCGCCGGGGGCATCAGCGTGGGAGGCCCCACCAGATGCACCTCCGCCCCCAGTTTATGCAGGCCCCAGAGATTGCTTCGGGCGACCCGAGAATGCGCGATGTCGCCTACAATAGCGACTTTCAGTCCTTTCAAAGATCCCTTCACCTCCCGCATGGTGAAAATATCCAGCAATCCCTGCGTGGGATGCTCATGGGCTCCGTCGCCGGCATTGACGACGCAGCCCTGAATTTTCCGGCTTAGCAGGTATGGCGCTCCGCCTGCGCTGTGTCGAATCACCACGATATCCGTTCCCATCGCCTCCAGGTTCCTTGCCGTATCCACCAGGGTTTCGCCTTTCGAGACGCTGGAGGATTTTGCGGTAAACTCCACCACATCGGCGCTGAGCCTGCTGGCGGCGAGGGTAAAGCTGTTTCGCGTCCGGGTGCTGTCCTCAAAAAACAGATTGACGACCACTTTGCCTCGCAGCGCGGGAGCTTTTTTGACGGTACGCGTGGAGATCTCTTTGAATCCCTCCGCGGTGTCCAGAATGTAGGTGATTTCTTCCGCGGACAAGTCTCGAAGTCCCAGCAGATGCTTGCGGCTCCAGACGAAGTTCGCGGATTTTCCTTCTTCATTTTCGGGATGCCGGGTGATCATAGTATGCCGCATTCCTTTCGGTTCCGGTTTCCTTCCCTGGAATACAAACCATCATGGGAAAAATCGACAGATTGCTCTTCGGATTGACGGGAAAAATTGAAAATAATACAGCGGGCCTCTGCGAAACACGCAGAATGAACATCGTTTCCTGCGATCTTATACGAGTACGACTTCTTCTTTGCCATCTACATCCTGCAGATAGACCTGAATTTTTTTATCTTCCGGGGCCTCCACCTTGCGGCCGATATAATCCGCCGCGATGGGAAACTCCCGCATCCCCCGGTCCAGCAGCACCGCCAGTCGGATGGCCTTGGGGCGCCCCAGATCCACCAGCGCATCCAGCGCCGCCCGGACGGAGCGGCCTGTATTCAGCACGTCGTCCACGAGGATAATCAGCTTGCCGTCCACGTCGAAATCGATTTCCGTGGTTCGGACCATCGGCTGGCCGTCTTTTTTCTGATTCAGATCGTCCCGATAGAGGGTAATATCCAGAACCCCCAGATCGATCGGACGGTTCAGTTCCTTCTCCAGCAGTTCATGCATGCGCTGCGCAAGAATTTCTCCCCGGCTGCGAATCCCCACCAGTGCCAGGGAAGATTCCCTCCGGACGGACTGTGCCACCCGCTCGGCCAGTTCGCTCATCAATCGGTCTATTTCCTTCTTATCCAGCAATACCTGCATGTCTGGTTCCATAGAACGATATAGTAAATCCGGCCCCCAGTGTAATGGATGCCCGCCCATGTTTCAAGAACTCTCCTCGATTCTCCGGGAATCATCGGATTGAAATGAGCTTCCATCTAGGAATCAAAATATAACAACTTGTCAAATATAGGCTTATATATGTCTATCCATTGTCGATCCTCTCATTTCAGGCCGCTCAGCGAATGGAATCCAGTGAAACCGGAAGTGGATGAGAACCAGCTTCCAATAAAAAACCCCATTTTTCCTTAAAAAACGGGGTTTCACGGAGAGGGGGGGATTCGAACCCCCGGTACAGGTTTATACCCGTACGACGGTTTAGCAAACCGTTGCCTTCAGCCTCTCGGCCACCTCTCCAGCACGGGATTCGATTTCTCTCGAATCACGGGATACTCTATCCGCCGGCTTACCATTTTGCAAGAGGATTTAACGGTTTCTTTGGATGGAAGGCACGGTCCCGGTTCATGAATTGTCGGTTGAGGTGGGGACTGTCGATCCCGGGCAATTCCGCAGGGCTGAGTCTTGACGGAGCAAGTATGGGATTACGGTGTACCGTATTCAGGAAATTTTACCGGTATCCTTGCGGTGCAACGATTGGTAAGCAAATTATTCAGAGATTCACGATGGCGTGATTCTCGCGGAGATGCCCGATCAATCGGGGGATACTAATATGGCGGAATGAGATATTATCCCGAACCGCTTGGATTGCGGCAGAGCCAGCGGCCTGGCCCATTGCAAAGCACGGCGCCATGCCGCGGAGGGGCCCTAGGACATCCCGTTCCACGCTGACGGCCCGACCGGGACAAAGAAGATTTTCCACGGGACGGGGAATCATGATGCGGTACGGGATGGGGATAAAGGGATGTTGGAGTTCCACTTTTTTATCACTCATCGGCTGGTAGCTGGGTTTTTGGGGATCGGGTAGGTCCCAGCCGTAGCTGGAAAATCCGATGGTGTCGTCGAATGATTTGCCCTCAACGAGATCATTTACCGTGAGCTGGAAATCTCCCTGAATGCGGCGGGTCTCGCGGATTCCAAGGGCGGGGGCAACGGATTTGATTTTGGCGTTCTGGAAGCCGGCGAAGTGTTTTCGCATGATCTGGAGAAGTTGCTGAATTTCCTTTCGGCCCTGGAGAAGCCCGGCGGTAATCGAGGCCCCGTTTGTACCGTCGATGCCGACCAGACGCGTGGTATTGATCATAAAGACATCGTTGTCCACAAGCTGGACACTGATAAAAATGTCGTAGGGAAAAGGCCATTCCCCCTGTTCGCGTAGTGTCTGGATTTCCTCCCGGAATCGTCGGGCGTTGTTTTGATGGATGTAGAGATCCAGAGCGCCCCGATCCACATTATATACATGAAATGTCAGGGAGGCCGGCGTCATAAGATGATCGGAGTCCCTTCCCTTAACCACCTCACAGCCGCTGCGGGCGGCAATGTCGGCATCCCCGGTGGCATCGATGACCGCTCGAGCAGGAATAGACGAAAAACCGCTTTTATTGACCAGAATAACATGGGTGATGCGGCTCTTTTCCACCAAGACATGTACGGCTTGAGTACAAAGAAGAAGTTCGATTCCCGCCTCGGCGATCTTTTCATCGAGAAGGGGGGCTAAGGCAAATGGATCAACGGGAATTCCGGACACCAGGCTGTGGCTCCAGCCATGAGGGGTTAATTTACCATCCGACGGGGGGGAAGGCAGGATCGCAGCGCCCTTTTGAACCGCATCCTGGGCGAGTTCTTTGAAAATGCCTCCCACAACCCATTGGGATGCATCTCGGCTACGTCCTCCCAGCCAGTGGCAAACATGGCCAGAGGTGCACATTCCGCCGAGCTGGGCATTGGCATCGACCAGGAGGACCTTCATCCCCGCCCGGGCGGCGGCCAGAGAAGCCGCGATCCCGGAAGGGCCGCCCCCGCAGACGACAAGGTCATACGGATTCTGGGTATTCAAAGCAGGAGAAAACACGGAACAGGATGGGTCGGATTCAGAATCCGCCAGAGAGCGGGAGCCGAGGCAAACATATCCGGCAATCTGCGCGGAACCCTGAAGAAACGATCTGCGATTCACATGCGGCATGGCCATTCTCCTGAACCGGGAGCCATACGGGGATCGTAAAGTCACGCGGGGAAAAAATCAAAAGAAAAGAATGAAAATAGATCAGGTGTTGGATTTCAGGTCCAGCAGTTCATCCAGGAGGGACCAGAGAGGATCGGAGTTGATGGCCAGATCAAGCTCATGCTTGCTGTTGGTTTTGGTATCGACGGCAAGAATGACCCACTCGTGATCGGTGCGAACGGGTTTGATTTTGATGGGACCGCCAAGAGCTTGCTTGATGAGGGTCTGGAAACGCGGAAAACGAATGGTGACACCGGGATAGACCGCCTCGAGAATTTCAACGTCGGGAGTGGTCTTGCCGATGGACTGTTCATAGGCGGTTCGGATTTGCTGAACCATCTCTTCCGCCTGATCCTTGAGTTCTTCCGCGGTGTAAAGAAGCTCGGTCGCTTTCTCCCGCTGTTCGCGATTGAGATATTTCTTGTTCTGCAGAAGCGGCTCAACGGTCTGCATGACCTTGTGGGCTTTCTGCCGTCGTTTTTTGATTTCCGGTTCGAGGGAAAGACAGAGCTGCCGGAGGGAATCGTCCACGCCGACTTCGATCAGGGTCTTCACATTGGCATCGGATCCCAGCTCTTTGACCCGAACGCCGGCGGAAGCGGTCACCTGTCCGCCCACGACTTTACCGTGTTCAATTTCAACTCGTCCTTTGCAGACCAGGGTGCTGTTGACGATCTCGGAATGAACCATGATATTCTGTCCGGCGCGAACGGAAGCGTTGGTGATATACTTGCTGTGAACGTCCCGGCCGGCGGAAAAATTCCCCTTTTCCTTGCCGATGATGCCACCTTGAACTATCAGATCGATGCCGGCGTGGATTTCAGCGGCTTCTGCCATACCGTGAATGGTAATCGTGGAGTCGCTTTTGACCTTGAAGAGGTCCAGCACATTCTTGGCGATCTCGACTTCGCCTGCAAAATCGATGTTGCCGACGGAGAAATCCACATTTCCCGCTATGTCCAGCTTGGGGCTGACCCAGACTTTTCCGGATTCGTAATAAATACGGCCGGCGGCGGTTGCAAAAATGGTGTCGCCTTTCTGCTCCACATTGGGCCCCAGGTTCACTTTGGCTTCCACGGCCAGTTTTCGGGGAACGGGTTTCCCATAAACGTTACAGCCGTCGGAACCGGCAACTGGGGGGATGATCTTAAGAAGAGGCTGGTTTTTGGTCACTGTGATGATCGTACTGCGATCGTAATGGCTCTGCCGGGATGGATCCGGCCCCTCATCCGCCGGAGCGGAAGCTTCGGAAGGTTTTTCAAAGAGTTTTTCGACTTTTCCATTTTTATCGGACACCGCAGGAGTACCCCTGGCGATCACCACAGGCTCCAGTTTGCCCGGCATGGAGAGGGTTCCGATAAAGGATTCGATATTCTTGCGGAGATCGGGATTGATTTTGATTCCAAGAGTATTGATTTCGGAGAGAATCTGATCGGGAGTCGCCTTGCAGGGGGAATCGCTGTTTCGGGATAGCAACGCGGTCATGCCGTCCGAGCTGATATCGACGCGAAACAGTTTGCTGGCGGTCAGAACCATTGAATAACTCCTGCCCTTGTGCCGGTTCCCCGCCCATAACCATTGACCAGTTATGCCGGCTGGGCGACTTTTTTCAGGGTCTCGTCAATTTTTTCCTTGAGAGTTTCCGGGGTGAATGGTTTTACAACATAGTTGTTGACGCCGGATTTGATGGCTTCGATGATGCGGGGCTTTTCGGCTTCAGTTGTACACATGATCAGGGGGGTGGTTTTCTCGGTTGCGCGGAGTTTTTTCACCAGGGTCAGGCCGTCCATGGTGGGCATGTTCCAGTCGATCAGCATGAGGGCAAAGGGCCCTTTGGCACCGATGACCTGCAGGGCTTCGACCCCGTCACCGGCTTCGTGCGCCTCGGCGCCGGGAAGGGTGCCGACCACCTTTTTCCAGATATTCCGCATTGTACGTGAATCATCAACAAGCAGGATTTTCATTGTGTGATCCTCAATATTTCCCTAAAGGTATCTATTTCAACTGTTTGATATTGACTTCCACCGAGAAGTCGCCGCATTCACTGTGGCAGGGGATGGCGATGCACGGGACATCCTTCATCCTCGCGATGGTGTGGGCGGTACCGATAACAACGTTGGGAATGCTGATGCTGGCGTTGAGGCCGAAGTCCTTTTTGGCGTTTCCGGCGATCATGTTGCACAGCTCTCCAACGGCGTCCACAAAATCTTCGCTTTTGGTGGTAAGAGACATTCCGCTGAATTTTTCCACCATTTTCACGGCGGTGTCCTCAAGGAAACTGACGACGACGGATCCGACCACATCGCCGGAAAATCCGACGATTCCGGAAACATCGTAATTCGGGGAAGACTCATTTTTCAGATAGGGTTTTCCCACCTGGCAATGCAGACCTACCATGACCTGGAGGACATTCGTGGCCGACTTGACAAAGGCGGCGATGAGTTTGGTGTCTATCGAAGCGACGGCAGTCGCGACCATAACATACTCCTTATATGCTTTTCCCCTGTATGTTTTTATGTCCGGTGCGGATACAGGAAACCGCACTATCCCTTTTGTCGGATAATGCCGCTTCTTACTTAAGCGGTTGCCTCTATAAAATAAGGAGGAATGAGCGATTTTGCAAATTTCGTCAGGAACGTGTTAGGGCGAGAATTCCGGAGACCCTCAGACGGTTTTTCAGCACTGAAACGTAGGGATATAACACATATGACGAATTTGTCATTTCCCGAAGAAAGGATGAAAAAGAAGAAAAAGCAGCCTGCGGAAACTATCGGACGTAAAAAGGGGCCCGCAGAATAAACATCAGGATTCCGGCAAGATGCTCCGCGACGGTTATTTATGGGCAGATCTGGGGTAATCCCGAAACGCCGGACCGATAAGCAGTTTCTCTGGCATTTCCCGTGGTTCCCCCTTTGATAGATGACCGCGGCAGAGTCGATTATTTTGTCACCCAGCAGGAAGCGAGATGATCGGGGCAACCGCCTTTGGATTCCAGTTGCGGAACATCTTTGTCGCAGCGGTCAATGCGCATGTGGCAGCGGGGATGAAACGGACAGCCGGAAGGCGGATTGACGGGGCTGGGGACTTCGCCTCGAAGGACGATGCGGGCGTGCTTTCGCGCTGGATCAGGTTCGGGGATGGCAGACATAAGCGCCATCGTGTAGGGGTGTTTGGGGTCTGCATAGACCTGCTCGGCGGGAGCGTATTCCACGATTTTTCCCAGATACATCACCGCGACAAAATCGCTGATATGTTCCACCACGGCCAGGTCATGGGCGATGAACAGATAGGTGAGGTTCATCTGCTTCTGAAGGTCGCGAAGCAGGTTGACAATCTGAGACTGAATGGAAACATCCAGGGCACTGACGGGTTCATCGCAAACGATAAAACGGGGATTCAGGACCAGTGCGCGGGCGATGCCGATTCGCTGCCGCTGGCCGCCGGAGAATTCATGAGGATAGCGATTCATATAGGCCGGAGCAAGGCCGACCCGTTCCAGAAGATTCGCTACGGTATCGCGGCGATGCTTGCCTTTGGCAATGCCGTGCACGGTAAGAGCCTCGCCGACGATGTTGCCGACGGTCATGCGGGGATTGAGCGAGCCGTAGGGATCCTGAAAAATGATCTGCATATCGCGACGAAGCTGCCGCATTTTCTCCTGCGAAAGAGCGAATATGTCTTTTCCATCAAACGTGACTTTACCCGCCGTAGCGGCGATCAGCCGCAGAAGGGTTCTTCCGACGGTGGTTTTTCCGCAGCCCGACTCTCCCACCAGGCCGAGGGTTTTGCCGGTGGGAATCCGGAAGGATACGCCATCGACGGCTTTGACCGCCCCGACCTGCCGCCGCAATAATCCTTTGCGGATGGGGAAGTGGGTCTTCAGATTCTCTACGACAAGTAAGTCATTGTTCATGGTCATAGGTCAAACCAACGTTTCATATCATCGTACCAATATGTTTACGGATAATCTCGGACGGAATACTCCACAATATAGTATCCGGCGGAAAAGTCTTTCGACTGAAACGGCTCCAGATGGGTTACGGTGCGTTCCGCCTCCAAGGTAACATGGGGGTAATCCTGCCGCGTCAGAATCGTATCGTTTATGGAATGTTTTATCTGTACCGCAACATCCACGATTCGCCGGGGACCGTAGTTCATCACGATGGGGTGAATGGCATCGCCGGGGCCATAGACGGTATCGACATCCCCGGATCCGGCGAGGATTCGCTGGAACGCCATGCGGTGCGCGTACCAGGATAATTTCGCATGGCCCATGTAATCGATGAGTGGTTTTCGATAGGTAGCGCAATTGGGACCGCCGCGGAGGCAGCACCAGAAAAACCCGTCGTAATCGAGCCATCGCATCTTTTTGATGGGTTCATAGACGGCAATCGCCTGCCACGCTTGGCTTTGCTGCCATTCCTCAAAAGAAAGCCTTCGACCGATGGATGTCTCATCGTATTTCCATTCGTAGGAATGGATTTTGTACCAGGGTTTTCCGCGGGCAAGCCAGGTATTGTCCTGCCCCATGGCTTCCTGGTGCTCCGTGCATATATAGGCCCGGTCGGGATCGACAAGCCGTTTGGCGGGGAAATCTTTGGGCCATTTGTCGGAGTGGGGCCACTTGCGAAGATGAGTCCAGACGCTGTCATTGCCAAGCTGGCAGTCCATGTTTCCCCAGGCGACGTTGGGCGCGGTCCAGTCGTGAGCGCCTCGGGAAATCTGGGCAAATCGCGCAATAGGAATGATCAGACGGCTGGGATCGTTGGAATAAATCGTTTCGTGGATTTTGTTGAGGGCTTTAATCCAGCCTTCGGGTTTGCGGTCATATTTCTGTCCCACGGTCGGATGATTGCATCCCTCCCAGATAATAATGCTGGGATGATTACGGACCAGACGAATGTCTTTGGCGTAGCCTTCGAAATCCATGCCCCAGGGGGTTCCGGAGCGAATCCAGCCGGTAGTTCCCCACTGGAACATCAGGCCAAGCTGGTCCCCCATTTCGGCCAGGCGGGGGTCGTTGATATTACGGGCGGGGGGAATATGTCCCCAGGCATGGACGTGGATTCGCATGGCGTTGCCGTTCATCGCCTTGACCATAAGGACCTGGCGGACGAGCCAGTCCATCGGGGCACAGCGATTCCAGGCGGCGATTTTATCAAAGGGGTAAAGGAACTGGAAAATTCCGGCGCCGTTCATCATTTCGACCTGATTGTTGATTTTCAGAACACCGCCATCCTGGCTGATTTTCCGGATACCAGTGGTGAATACATAATCATCCACAGGATTGTTTTGCGAATCGCGAAGAATGACTTCCACTTTGTAAAGCTGCGGGTTGTCAACGGTCCACAACTTGGGATTGGGCACGGAAATGACGGGAGAAATGGTTTCTGTGCAAAATTCCGTTACCGTCACGGGCACAGTAATCGAAGCGGCGGCCGTCTGCGATTCCTCGGGAAACCAGGGATACAGATTGACTTCGACCGAACCCTGGAAACGGTCCTCCTTCCATTCGTTGGCCAGGGTAATCCGGGTCTGGAGCTGTGCGGAATCGCCGACCTCAGTCGTATAAACAAAAACGTCGTCGATGTAATCGGTTTTTCGCAGGTTCAGCCACATTCGTCCGGCAAACCAGCCGATATAGGGGTCCGAGGGACTGTGGGGAAAATCCTCCGGATTGTTTTGGAAGTACTTCACGCGAACGGCCAGGATGTTTTTCTCGTTTTTCCGCAGATGGTCGGTAATATCCATTTGAAACGGGTGGCGGTCTTTCCGAATGGTAATAACCTGGCCGTTAATCCAGAGTTCACCGGCAGGGTCGAGAGCTTCGGCCTCCAGAACGGCGCGTTCGAACTCGCCGGGCTCGATGACTTTCCGCAGATACAAATCTTCCTTCATATATCGTTCGCCGCCATTCACAATGGGCAGCATCCCTGTCTGCCAGGCGGAGTCATCGTAGTCGATAGACGCCCAATCCCGCATTTCGGGTTTGACTTCAAAATGGACGTCGATAAACGTATGCGGTTCGAAGGGCTGTGCCTCTCGACCCGTGGGATGATAGCCCACGCCCCAGAGATCGTCGAATTGAAGTCCCTGGCAGGCATGTATGGTGAATACATCGAATTGCTGAATCTGTTCCTTGTCAAAGGGAACAAAATCGATAATCCGCTGATTGTCTCGATATAGATTGTAGCGACCCTCGACCAGATCAACTTCGAGTTTGAATTCCACCCACCGGTCCGCGACATCCTCAATTTTCATGTCCATAACGATCGCAGCGCCGGTCGAAACGGAATTGGCAAGGGAGAATTGGGCGGCAATTCCTGGCTTGGACAATCTGGCTCGCCATTGCAGAAAGAATCGCCAGTTTTGCGGATCAAAGGACTTGCGAATTTTCGCATTCGACTGAAATGTGCAGAAGCCATCGGTAATCGAGACGCCGGGGATGGATTGCCACTCCCGGATGGCGGCGAGATTTTCCTGCCTCTGATCCGGGCGAAATCCAATCCACTTCCATTCCTCCAGTTCGATTCGCTGACGCACTTTGGTTGAGGGCTGGGGCTTGAGCTTTTGGAGAGCGTTCTGTACCTGAGAGTCATCCACAGCGATTGTATCGAGGTTGGGATCGTGAAAAAATTTTTTGGCGTATTCGGCATATTGGCGAAGGAATTCCACCCGCTGGTCGGTATTCAGCCAGGCGGTTTCACCGGTGAAATCGGTTTCGCCATCGGCCTTGGGATCGTCGGTGAAATACCGCACCTCAAACGAGCGGGAGAGCTCTGATGCCTTCACGGCGGTAAAGAAATTGAAAATAATGAGCCAAGCAAGTGAGTGTGTGAGAAACCGATTCACTATACATTGTCCTTTCTATGACCTTCTTTTCCCAGTAATTCTTTGGCTTTCCAGCAGGCGGCAAAACGGCCGGGCAAAATTTCTTCCAGAGGCGGCTCCTTCGTGCGGCAGAGATCATCAGCGGCCATGCAATAAGGGCAGCGAGGGTGGAATTTGCAGCCCGCCGGAAAATGCAGCGGATCGGGTACGGAGCCGGGAATCACATCCAGCCGTTCTTTTTTCTCCCCCAGCCGGGGCAGCGCCCGGAGCAATCCCCGGGTATAAGGATGCAGGGGATTGGCGAAAATCGGCTCGACGGGGGATTTTTCCATGATGCGGGAGGCGTACATAACGACCACATCGTGTGCGTTTTCCGCGACAACGCCAAGGTCGTGGGTAATCAGCAGGATGCTCATCTGATTGTTCCGCTGCAGCTCGCGCAGCAGTTCCAGAATCTGCGCCTGAATCGTGACATCCAGCGCCGTGGTGGGTTCATCCGCGATGAGCAGCTTGGGATCGCAGCTCAGCGCCATCGCGATCATCACCCGCTGGCGCATGCCGCCGGACATCTGGTGCGGATATTCGCTCACGCGGCGCTCCGGATCGGGAATACCGACCTGCCGGAGCATCTCTATCGCCTTCTGCCACGAGGCGGGGCCTTTGAGATTCTGATGCAGCTCGATGGCCTCGACAATCTGGTCCCCGACGGTATATACCGGGTTCAGACTGGTCATCGGCTCCTGAAAAATCATCGCAATCTCGTTGCCGCG
>CAZOTP010000047.1:0-15462 GCA_964582655.1 uncultured Pirellulales bacterium
ATCAGTCCGGCTTTGATGGAAGCGTCCTCGAGGGTGTCCGAGCGGTCCTCGCGGATGACACGGGGCAGTTGATGGGGCGAAGCGTTTTCCTCGGGCTGAAATTCGGATGTCTCCCGTTGCAGTTCCACATATTGCCCCTGACGAAGGGGGCAACGCATGGAGACGGATATAAAAACGCCGGTTTTCGATTGATTGAGTATTTTGACAGGATACAGCCGACCCGCCTGGGGGTGCCACAGTCGGCTAGACTGATTCAATTCGATTCTGGGAAACGCTCTTTGTTCGGTAGCGGACACGTCTGGGTCTTCTTTACTAGTAGTTCGAGCATCCTGCAACGGATTCCGGATGACTATACTATCGACTCGCGACAAAAAAACGGTTGAAAAAATCATATTTTTTCAAATTGTTACATTTGAGTTAATTATTACATAAATCTCTATTATACAATAACTAAGGATTTTTCAGGAAAACATCTCACAACTCTTTTTTTCATAACTTGTTATAAATTAAAGAGTTTCGGCTTGCCAATCCACATATTGTGTGTTACATAGATAGTAGATGGCATATATTGTACACAAGAGCTTGTCGTTCAAAACTAGTACTTAAGCGATTGTGTGTCTTTGCATGGGCGAACCAAGGCAGCAGCCGACAAGGAAAATCGATTTCTGCGGTGTCCTTTTTGCAAAGAGGATAAAGATAAGGTAATCGATTCCCGTTCCAGCGAGGGGGGCCGGATTATTCGTCGGCGAAGACAGTGCCTGGCGTGCCGAAGACGTTTTACGACCTATGAGCGAATCGAAGAATCGATCAAGTTGACCGTGGTCAAAAAAGACGGCAGCCGCGTGCCGTACGACCGGAATCGAATCATCAACGGCGTCCGCAAGGCCTGTTACAAACGACCGATTTCGATGCAGCTCATCGAAACTCTGGCCGAGGAGGTCGAAGAAGAGATCTTTCGGCAGCCCGGACAGGAAGTCTCGTCCCAGTTTATCGGCGAGCAGACCATGAATCGCCTGAAAACATTGGATCATGTCGCGTATGTGCGTTTTGCGAGCATCTATCGCAATTTTCAGGATGCCGATGAATTTATCAACGAAGTCCGCGAAGTGAAGCAGAAGACCGAAGAAGCCCCCGGACAAAAACAGCTATTCGATACGTTGTAATATCGCTATGCAGTTATCCGTTCTCAAAGCAGATGGCACAGTCGAGCTGTATCTCCATACCAAGGTGATGGGTACCATCGCCGCGGCGCTCAGTGAAAGCAAGTGTTTCGATCCCGAGCTCAACGACCAGCTCGCCGAAGCCGTCACCACATTCCTGCGCCGCCGCTTTGAAAAGGACGTGGTGACATCCGATGAAATTCACGCCATGCTGGAAATGGTGCTCTGCGATACAGGATATGAGCACGCGGCGCTGCTGCTCAACGAACACCGCATTCAGCGGCAGATCCGCCGCGGACGAATTGAAGTCATCTGGTACCGCTGGGAGGGCATATCGGACGATTTCGACGACTCGTCCTGTCCCACCGAGATTCTGGCTCGATCCCTGTGGAATAAGTCCCGGATTGTTCGGGATCTGGAAGTTCGGCATGGGTTGGAGCATTTCACCGCACGGGCAGTGGCCGGAGCGGTGGAGGAAAAGGTACTGGGAATGAATTGTCGGAATATTTCGAACCTCTTGGTCAAGGAACTGGTTCGAAATGAATGGATCGCTTTGCATCAGGCGCAGTCCGCGATGGAATCCACGGCTCCGGCGTCAAAACCATTGATGCTGGAACCGGCGATGAGCGGATGAAACGTTCTGCCTGATGAATTCCCGATAAAAAACGCACGGATGCGAATGGGGCGATTTCCCGCCAAACACGGGATATTCTGCCCGGTGTCAGGTGCTGCGGCAGGGATGCCTTGTCCATTGCCATGTTCGACATGGCCCAAGGCGTTTTACCGCCCTCCCTTAGCCAGGCGAACCCATGGACCGCACCTGACGTTTTTGTATGCAAAATCTCCGCCGCGTTCTGACGCTTCGGAGATTCCCGATATACGGGGATTGACTCGCCCGTGACAGCCCCCGGGAGTCAGGGCCGAGGATTGTCCAGTATATTCTGGAAAAGCTGCCGCGCGATCGGATTGACGGCGATTCGCTGATCGTCCAACATCAATTGGCAGAATACAAAGGCGCCTTTGCCAAAGGGCAGCTCCCCGGCCACGGGGAATTTCTGATCCACTGCGCCGGTTACAAGAATGGGTTGAAGATCTTTTCCGTCCAGATAACTTCCGGCGATGTAATCGATGCGATCCTCGCCAGGCGAATACCAGTAGCCGAAGTCGCTGGGTTCGAAGCCTTTGACAAAGCGATGGGCGGTTTTGCGGGAGACAAATTCCTTGCCCACAATCCCCTTGACCTCGATTGGATATTCCCCGATTTTCCAGATGGCTTTGTTCGGCTGTTCCAGAATGACCGCCAACCCGCCGTTTTTGACATAGGATAAAATACCCGGCTCTGAGCTTTCATAGGATTTCAGGTCTTCTATAAACACAATCGCCGGAGATTTCATGTCGGCGGAAAAGGCTTGTGCCTGCAGCCCCATGCTTTGAGCCAGTTTCCAGCCGCGGCCTTCCTCCGCGCCGACAACCGCGGCAATGCGATGTTGATTTGGAGAGGGATCCGGGACGGGGAATACTTCCGTCGTTTGTTCGGAGGCGTGCACGGTTTGTCCCGAAGGATCGAGCAAAGCGATGCGAACCGTCAATGGCGTGCGTCTGGTCACATCCGGACAAACATACGGAAAAAAGCCGATGAAGGAGGGATCATACGAAGGTATCGGAACGGGTTTGGATTGGGCAAAGAGGCGCTCTTTTCCCTGCCAGACTTCCCAGATCAGCGTGCCGGTTTCAAAGGGTGCTTTCCGGTCATTGCACACCCAGAACTCCACAGACAGCGGATTCCCGGAATAATACCGGGTGCGATCGGTTCGAATATCGACCAGCAAAGGCGTGAGCGCATCGCGGAACTCATAATACGCCTTTTTCGGAATCCGGTCCACATCGACGAGGGTTTTCATCCATCCCACCGGCCAGGCGTCAATCAAGAGATGGACGGCGGACGAGCTCATATCCTTCTGGCGGCGAAACGCGCGGGTCATCTGCCGAATGCCGAACGCCTGATGATTCTGACTGGCTTCCACCCAGCTCCGCATCGTGTCCTGCGTGTCGAACCAGGAATGATGACGCGACCAGGTCTGGGACATGGCGATTTTATCCGGATTCCACGGTTCCTCCAGCGAGCCGGGCATCCACTCTTTGGGGCAGTACTTGAGCATGGTCTGCGGATTGTCGAGGGCTTCGATTCCGTATTCCCCGCAGCCGAATTTCCACCCGGGCTTGATCGCAACCCAGTAGCCCTTGTTCAGCTTGCCGTAAGGGACCGCATGGGAGTCGTACCACAAGCAGTAGCAGTGATTGTCGGGCAGGCCGAACGTGGGGGGATCGTAATCGCCATCGACGGGTTTGATAACCTGGTCGGGATGATAAAACCGCGCCGTCTCCGAAGCGGCGGCGAAAAACAGTTCCAGCTCCTCGCGGCTGAGAAAAATATGCCGTCTGGCTTTTCCGACAACGCCGGGTTCATTGATAAACGTAATCATGTTGTTGCAGGGGTGATTGCGCACAAGCTGGACCATTTCTCCGACCTGCTTGATCCCCTCGCTGAAGGACTCCCGCTGCAAACTTCCAAAAAGAGGCAGATCGGTCTGCGCCAAAATGCCCAGCCGGTCGCACAGGTCATACACTTCAGGCTGGACGGGGCACTGGGTCAGCCGCCAGTAATTCATATGGGCCAGTTTGGCAATCAGGATATCTTCGATGATCTGCTCTGGACGTCCTTCCATGATCGGCCGGTGCAGGTTGCCCATGTGGTTCGCGCCGCGAAGAATAATTTCCCGGCCATTGAGATAAAGCGTGCCCTTGGGCGTCTGCGTTTCATCCATCGTGAAGGATCGCATCCCGAAATCCGCCCGCCAACGGTCGCGATGGGGGGTGTTCGTGTTCGGTACGAGGGGGACTTGCGTCAGCCTCCCCGCCCGTGTTAGGGGGTCGGTTGCGTCTGTCACCGGTTCAAGGGTGATTTGCATTGTGTAGAGCCAGGGGGTGTCGAGGTCCCACAGCCGGTAATTTTCAAACTTCAGCCGGGTAATGACCTCGGAATAGTGGGGCCCCACGGGCTGGGAATCGCTGATTGCGATAGGTTCGATCCCCCGGCCTTCAAAATTTCTCGGATAGATGTCCGCCGTCAGTTTAACCTTTTGATCCTCCAGCGTATGCTGGTAAATCTTGATACGGGTTTCAATCGTTTGGCTGGCAAGGTCCGGTCTGACGAAGATATCGGTGATATGAATGTTGGGGCGCCCTTCCAGCCAGGATTTTTGCCAGATTCCGTTTCCGCTCTGGCTTTCATGCCACCCGTCGATTGGGTCGTCCCAGCCGGGGCTGGTGCAGGAGAAAATCTTTACGCCCGATCGGTCATATTCCCAGGAGATTTCATTGCGGACTTTCACAACAAGGACATTTTTTTCGTTTCGCTGGAGAAAATCGGTCACGTCGATTTCAAACGGCGCCCACCAGCCGGTGTGTCCGCCCACGTAGCGGCCGTTCAAAAACACCTCGCAAAAATCGCTGACCGCCCCGAAATGCAGCATCTGGCAGGGATAATTCCATACCGCCGCGGGAATCTCCAGCTCCTGCCGATAATACCCCGTCCACCAGTCGCGGGGCCCGCGAAAATGCGGAATCCGGACCGTTTCCCACGTTCCTTCGCCGCCCAGAACGCGGCTAAAATCCTGGAGATCTTCAGGCTGCTCCATCCGAAACTGGAAGGTTGTTAGATCCATCCTGGCGCGGGTTGATTCCATCCTGGGCGTGCGGTCTTCCAGAAAGGGCGCATATTGCTGTTTCAACCGCTCCAGCGACTCTCTGAATTCTTCATAGTTGTTCATGATATGATAGGAGGGCGATGGGATCGAAGGGTCGCTTTTTGCGGCTTCCAGAAGAATTCGGGGCAGGGGGGCGGGTTTGACTTCTTCCACACCTCCCCGGCTGGGTGCCGGGCATTCCATCGCAATCGCGGCAAAGACATCCTGCCCGGGAGCGGGTTCCACTCCGAAACATGGCGAACCGGACAGAAGCCAGAAAGCAGAAACCACCCATCCCGCAATTCCGGTCAAAATTGAATTCCTGCGGCTTCGTTTCCCTGGTTTGGATCCGGTATAACGACCTGAATACATAGGAGCCTCCGATAGATACTGTGATATTTTCTTATAACGGGTTGTCGGCGGCAAATCAAGCGTAGCGTTAAATCAGGCCTTTTTCCCGGCGGTGGTCGATCACTCGCTTAGCTTTTCCGACCGAACGCTCCAGCGTCTGCGGTTCGACCAGATTCACCTTCATGCGGATGCCGGTCACGGACTGGATTTCCCGGTCGATACGGTCCCGAAGCTGCTGCATCTGGGCCATCTTGTCCGAAAAATCCTGGGGCCGGATTTCCACATGCACCGTGACTTCATCCAGCGTCCCGGGCCGGTCCACCTCGATCAGGTAGTGCGGCGCTGTGCCTTCAACCCGGAGCAGCGCTTCTTCCACCTGCGACGGAAACACATTCACACCGCGAAGGATGAGCATATCGTCGGTCCGCCCGATCACGCGGCTCATTCGCACGCCCGTCCGCCCGCAGGGACAGGGCGTGTAATCCAGCGACGCGATGTCCCGCGTGCGATAGCGAAGGATCGGCATCGCCTGCTTGGTCAGCGAGGTAAAGACCAGCTCGCCGCTCTGGCCCGGCTCCACGGGTTCCAGCGAATCGGGATGGACGCATTCCACAATAAAATGATCCTCCTGAATGTGCATGCCGTTCTGCAGCCCGCACTCCCCGCTGACTCCCGGCCCGATCACCTCGCTCAATCCGTAATTGTTGAATGCCAGAATGGAAAATTCCTTTTCAATCTGAACCCGCATATCTTCCGTCCATGGTTCGCCCCCAAAATGGGCGAATTTCAGCGAAAGCGTCGCCGGATCCACTCCCTGCGAACGCGCCACTTCCGCGATCTGCAGCGCATAACTGGGTGTGCAGATGAGCACATCTGCCTTGAGGTCCTGCAAAAGCATGATCTGCCGCGGCGTATTCCCCGACGCTGCCGGCAAAATCGCTGCGCCGACTTTTTCCACACCGTAATGCAGCCCGAACCCCCCGGTGAACAGCCCGTAGCCGAACGCGATATGCACTAGATGCTCCGGACGCAGCCCGCCGGCCACCAAAAACCGCGAGCAGAGATTCGCCCAGGTGTCCCGGTCCTCCGCCGTGTAGGCGACAAAGGTAGGCTTTCCCGTCGTCCCCGAAGATCCGTGAATCCGCGCGACGTCTGGAAACGGCACCGCCAGAAATCCCAGCGGATAATGCTGACGCAAATCCTCCTTCGTCGTGAAGGGCAGCTTTCGCACATCGTCCAGCGTCCGAATCGTTTCAGGTGTAATCTTATGTTTGGCGAAAACGTCCCTGTAAAACGGCACGTTCGCGACGCGAGCCACTGTTTCGCGGAGCCGCTGTGTCTGAAGAGCCGTTAGCCGGTCGCGGGAAAGGGTTTCTGCCGGGTCCCAGATCCGATTCTCAAAAGGGAATTGCCTCATGGCTATGCATCCTGCTGGTGAAGGGGTGATCCTTGCTCATAATCACGCGGAAATGCGGAGAATGAATTCTCAGTCCATATCCACGCGGTTGAACAAATCTTCGCTTTCCACGAACCGCACCCCCTTGTCGGTAAGCAGTTTCAAAGCCTGGTCGGGGTTCTCGAAGCGGAAAATGATAATCGCCTTCCCCTTGCGTCGGAAGGTCAGGGCGTAGAGATATTCGACATTGAGCTGATGTTTCTCGATGAGTTTCAGGACGCTTTCCAGCCCGCCGGGCCGGTCCTCCACTTCCACCGCCAGCACTTCTGTCGCGTTCACCACGCAGCCCGCCTTTTCCAGCTCGGCCTTGGCCTTCTGCCAGTCTTTCACCACCAGACGCAGAATTCCGAACTGCTGCGTATCTGCCAGCGACAGTGTATAAATGTTGATTCCCGCCTCCGCCAGAACCCGGCACGGTTCGCTCAGACGCCCCGGCTTGTTTTCCAGAAACACCGATAGCTGATTCAGTTTCATCGCAGTCTCCTTTCCCGCTGGGGGATTCCCGGCAGACAGCCCCTGTCTGCCGTCAGATGTTTCGTTTGTCGATCAGACGCTTGGCCTTGCCTTCGCTTCGCTGGATCGTGTGCGGCTCGACCAGCGTGATCTTCCCGCGAATGCCCAGAATGTTCTCCACCGCGTGCGAAAGCTTCGCCTGCAACGACTCCAGCGCGCGAATCTTATCGCTGAAAATCTCCGCCGTCACCTCCACTTGGATTTCCATCTCATCAAGGTCCTTCACACGCGTCAAAATAATCTGGTAGTGAGGCAGCGTCCCTTCCACCCGCAGCAGAGCCTCCTCGATCTGCGACGGAAACACGTTCACGCCGCGGATAATGAACATATCGTCGCTCCGCCGAGTAATCCGCCGGATGCGGCGAATGGTGCGCCCGCAGGGGCATTTCTCCGGAATCAGAAGCGTGATGTCCCGCGTCCGGTAGCGAATCATCGGCATCGCCCATTTGCTCAGCGTCGTCAGGACCAGCTCCCCTTCGGTGCCGTCCGGAAGCGTTTCGCCGGTCTGCGGATCAATGATTTCCGGATAAAAATGATCTTCGAATATGTGCAGGCCCGACTGCATGCAGCAGTCGCTGGCCACGCCGGGACCGATAATCTCCGACAACCCGTAGATGTCATACGCCTTGATCCCGCTTTCCTGCTGTATCCGCTGCCGCATCGTTTCCGACCACGGCTCAGCGCCGAAGATCCCCGCCCGCAGGGGCAGCGTCCGGAAATCCACCCCCATCTCCCGCACACGCTCCACCAGATGCAGAAAATAGCTTGGTGTGCAGCAGATCGCCGTTACCCCGAAATCCTTCATTACCATGATCTGCCGTTCCGTATTTCCACCGGACGTTGGTATCACCGTCGCCCCCAGCGACTCCGCTCCGTAATGCGCCCCCAGACCGCCGGTAAACAGCCCGTACCCGTAGGAATTCTGAATGATGTCCCCTGCGTGAAGACCGCATGAGGCGAACGTCCGCTGCATCACTTCCGCCCAGACCTTCACATCCTCCTGCGTGTACGCCACCACGATTGGCTTGCCCGTCGTCCCGCTTGAGGCGTGAAGACGCACGATGTCCTTCATCGGGCTGGCGAACAGCCCGAACGGATACGTGTCCCGCAGGTCCGTCTTCACCGTAAACGGCAGCGTTTCAATATCCTTCAGTGTTTTCACGTCTCCCGGCGTCAGGCCGCGTTCTTCCATCCGCTGATGAAAGAGATTGACGTGGTCATACGCGCGGGCCACGATGGTTTTCAATTTTTGAAGCTGTAGTTGACGCAGCGGTTCGGCGGGAAGATAATCCATCGCACTGATGGGATGGAAGCCGCAAGAAGCATGTTCCGTAGAAGCCGACATGGGTACGCCTCCTGTCCAGTAGGTTAGGATTTTTGGGTTCGGCCCAGTTCGAATGCGCGGGCGTTTAGCGAATGAAGCTTTTCGGGCAGATTATTTCGGATCGCCCGCATCCAGCCGTCCGGAGCAAGGTTCAGATGCCGGCTCAGAACGCCCAGCAGCGCTACGTTCAGGCTGTTTTTGTGGGGCAGCTCCGATTCCGAAACCGCGTCCGGCGCAATCAGCACCCCGCCCGGTCGAAGCAGATGCCGGTTGTTCTCCACTTGGTCGGCTGAAAGAACCACCAGGTAATCCGCTTCTCCCTCCGGGATCATCGGGCTGAGCACCTGCGCCCCGAACCGCACATCGCTGGTGACGGAGCCGCCTCGCTGGCTCATGCCGTGAATCTCGCTTTTCTTCACATCGTAGCCGGCCTCAAACGCCGCCTCCGCCAGGATGTCGGATGCCTTCAAAACGCCTTGCCCGCCCAGGCCGGCAAACACAATATTGGTTACGGGTATGCTCATCTCAGCTATCCTCTCCGGTTGCGGTTTGGTACGATCGAATTTTTTTCGCCGCCAGAAGGCAGGGCCTCCGCACGATCAGCAGCGTCGGTTCGTTGCCCGCCAGGCTCTCGCGAAGTAGCGTCTCAAATCCTTCCCCGTCTTTCAGCGGATCGATCACGAACGTTCGGGAAATTCCAATCCCGCGCGCCAGATCCTCGAACACCAGCGTATGGGTCGCCTGATGATCCAGCGTTCGGCCAGTCCCCGGATGCTCCTGCAGTCCCGTCATCGCGGTCGTGCTGTTGTCCAGAATCAAAACCACGTGTCCCGTCGGAGGAACATTGTACATCATTTCGACCAGCCCGGTAATGCCGCTGTGGACAAATGTGCTGTCCCCGATGACACTGACCACCCGTCGAGCCTCCGCCTCCGGTAAAACATGCCGAAGCCCCAGCCCCACCCCGATGCTTGCCCCCATGCATACGCAAGAATCCATCGCTTCAAAGGGCGGAAGAACCCCCAGCGTGTAGCAGCCGATGTCGCCCGATACGATGCAGTCCAGCTTTCGGAGTAACTCGAACGCGATGCGATGCGGGCACCCCACGCAAAGCTGGGGCGGCTTGCCCCGAGGCGGAACCGCTTCGGCGGATGTATCCCGGTTCAGAATCCGTTTCACCCGCCCCACGTTCAGCTCACCGAACCGGTACATCTCGTCTTTGGCTTCCACCACCATCCCTTCCGCACGCAGTGACTCCGCCAGCCACGGATCGCCCTCTTCGATCACCACGCACCGCTCGTGAGACTGCACAAATCGCCGGATGGCCTCCACCGGAAGCGGATACGTCATCCCGATTTTGAAGAACGACGCCTGCGGCGCCGCCTCCCGCGCATGAACCAGGCTGATTCCCGCCGCGAGAATTCCCAGCGCCGGATCCCCTTCCTGAACCGAATACAAATCGCTGCTCTCGTTGTATCGCTGAATGTCCGAGAGCTTGTTCCGCAGCCGTTTATGAGCGGGTCTTGCATACGCCGGAATCATCACCCGTCCGGGAATATCCCGCTCGAAATGCGCCGCCGGGGGTGTGCTTCCTTCTCCCCGGGGGACTACAACCGTTTTCGAATGGCTCACCCGCGTTGTCAGCCGCAGCAGCACCGGGATCTTCCACCGTTCCGAAATCTCCACCGCGATCCGCACAAAATCGTACGCTTCCTGCGAATCCGACGGTTCCAGCATGGGAATGCCCGCGGCTTTCGCGTAATTGCGGCTGTCCTGCTCGTTCTGGCTCGACGCCATCCCCGGATCATCTGCGCAGATCACCACCAGTGCGCCGGCTACCCCCGTGTAGGCCGCTGTAAACAGCGGATCCGCCGCCACGTTCAGCCCCACGTGCTTCATCGTGACGATCGCTCGCGCACCCCCAAATGCCGCCCCGATCGCCACCTCCATCGCCACTTTCTCATTCGGCGCCCACTGCGCCTTGCCGCCCAGAAGGGAAAAGTTCTCCAGAATTTCCGTCGAAGGCGTTCCCGGATACCCCGTTCCAAGGGCGATCCCCGCCTCCTTCGCCGCCAAAGCGACCGCTTCGTTCCCGCTGAGAAGTTGACGTGTCTTGGCATTCATAGCTGTGTCTGGCTTCCTTCACAACCTGTTGTCGTATAACCACTAATCCGTTCGAAGCCGATACTGTATCAGAAATCGCCCCGAAAATCAAGCCGTCCCTCCCGATGCGAAAAAAACCGGCAGAAGGTCGTCGGGGCCTCCTGCCGGTTCCAGTTCCAACTCAAATGTCCAAAGGCGTCTTAGAAGGTAATCATCAGCTCGTACCGCAGAAACACCGCCGGATCATTCCGGGCGCTGGTATAGAAATTCCCCGGGAAGAAATATTCGCCCCACAGGTGACCGGAAATGTACTGGTTGAATTTGTAAATCAGCTTGGTCACCAGCAGTTGTCCGCGGAATTCCCCGTTGTCCGAATACCCGCCGTCAGGACCCCAGTATTTGGTCGCCAGCGGATTTCCATGCGTGTTTCCGTCCGACCACAGGAGATTGTAATCCGTCGTGAAGTGGAATTTCTTCGTAAGGTCCGTGTCCCATCCCATCTGCACCCGATGCAGATTCGTCGTTTCCGCGATCCGCGTTTCGGCGGAGTACGTGTAAATGTACAGCTCGCTCCACTGAGGCCACCGACCCCACAGCGGATCAAAGTCGCCCGACAGGAATTCATATCCCACATGAAGATCGTTGTTGTGAGCATCGTTGAACAGATAACTCAGCCGCGAATTGCTGCCGAATGCGCAGATGTCTTGGCCCGGCCCCATGCCGAACTCGGCCTGTTGCCCCATTTGCTGCGCGGCTTCCGTTCGATACTTCCAGTTCTTGTCGAACGCGCCCGACAGCCGTCCGCCCACCGTATGCAGATCGCTCTCCCTCGCCCAGAAAGGCGGATATTGCGCCGGTACCGCGCCCGGATACAAGTTGGGATAGTTGTCATGCTTCCAGATGTAAAATCCTTCGATTTGCATGTTCTCGACGGAATTGTTCGTCAAATACGCGATCGCGCCGCGTTCGTTCTGCTCGGTGACGTTTCGCTCCTGATCGTTGAACGGGCTGATCCACTGATCCGTCGCCGCCTGCTGCTCGATCCACACCAAATCCAGCTTGGTTTTCTCCTCAATCTGGGTGTTCAACCGAACTGCGTCGAAGAAAATCGACCGCGATCCGTCCAGCGGGGTTCCGTCCAGAACCAGCCACCCGTTCCCGAAAATGATATCCTGGCGACCGACCGTCAGCGTCGTCGGCGTGTCCGCCAGATTCTTCAGCTTGAAATTCAAATGGTCGAACACCGCTTCATCGAAATTCACCGACGAAGGATTCGCCAGCCCCGGCCCCTTGGCGGCGTTGCCCGCGTAGTCGTACCCGTTGTCATTGCTGCTGCTCCAAATTCGCCACTCCCACAGAAGGCGGGTATCGATTTCCACGTTTTCCGCCGGCGTAAACGTCGCCCACAACCGGGACCGCGCACGCATAAAGTTCTTTTCGTGTCCCACGGTATGCTGATCCAGCGTCGTGAAGTTGTTTGCGTAGATCTGACGCAGCCGCTGGTCAAATCCCCAGTTCAGCCAGGGGACCGGATTTTTAATCTGCTTGACCTTTTCATCAAACGTCGGCGCCTTGGCCTCTTGTCCGATGAACGCTTCTTTCTTCGCCTCTTCCGTCGCCGGTGCCGCCGCAGGCGCTGCGGCGGCTTTCTCCGCCGTCTGCGACCACGCCTGTGTGCCGGCCAGCAGTACCGCTAGCAGAACCAGAAGGCTCCGCGCTGGCAATTGTGTACCAACATGTCTCATGTATTTCTCCTTTCGAGCTTGGGGAATAAGGAAAGTAGTTCGGAAAACATCCCGTACAAATCGAAAAGCGGCGCATGCCCTCTGAAAAGGAAACGCGCCGCCGTTGCATACTTCTCTTCCATGCCGGTCATAAAAAAATGTTTATGTCTTCCAAAGACTGCGACGATCTCTGCGTCTTCTTCCGATTCCGCTCCGCCGGAGCCGAACCGCAAAAACCGAAAAACCTGCCGGGTTTAGAATCATCCGGCGAACATGCGTTCCCATTTTATAAGCGGGCCTTCCGCTTGCAAGCATAAAAATAATTTTATATCGACGCGACCTGCTTCTCTCAGTCAATGGGGCCGTTTGCCTCGCCCGCTCCATCGCCTCCGGATGGCCAAGAAGAATGAGAAATTTATAACTACATTATAAACAAGGGATTATATCGGTATTTTGAATCCGCTCATCCCCCGCCTCCGCTCATCAAAAAAAGCGGAAAGCCTGTCGTTCGACAAACCTTCCGCTATGAGGAGGAGAAAATGTGTTTTGTTGAATGGGCCGGGTTTTACTTGCCCGTCGTCTGTTCCTGCCGTTTCTTCCGCTCCGCGATGATCTCCCGGGCGATGTTCTCCGGAACCCTGGCGTACCTCGCCATCTCCATCGAAAACGTCGCCATCCCCTTGCTCTGGCTCCGCAGAACCGTCGCGTACCCGAACATGTTCGCCAGGGGCACCTGCGCCGAGATCACCGAATGCGTCTCCCGGTTCTCCGTGTTGAAAATCAAACCCCGCCGGCTGTTGATATCGCCCACAATCGCCCCCTGATACTCCGTCGGCGTCTCCACTTCCACGTTCATCATCGGCTCCAGCAGGCAGGGCTTCGACTGCAGAAACGCCTGTTTGAACGCCTCCTGGCCGGCGATCCGGAACGCCATCTCGCTCGAATCCACCGTATGATACGTCCCGTCCTCCAGGCTCATCTTACATCCCACGATTTCATACCCCGCCAGCGGCCCTTTCTTCATCGCCGCCTGGAACCCCTTGCTCACCGCCGGAATATACTCCGCCGGAATCGCCCCGCCCTTGATGTTGTCTTCGAACTCATACGGCTCCGTCGCGTCCTCCCCCAGCGGAATCAGCTTGCCCACCACGTGTGCGTACTGCCCCGATCCGCCCGTCTGCTTCTTGTGCTTGTAATTGTATTCCGCTTCCTGCGTCGGCGCCTCGCGGTAGCTCACGTTCGGCCGACCCACGGTGATCTCCGCCTTGTACTCCCGTTTCATCCGCTCGATGTAAATGTCCAGATGCAGCTCACCCATCCCAGCGATAATCGTCTCCCCCGTTTCTGGATCGCTGCTCACCCGGAACGTCGGGTCTTCCTTCATGAACCGGTTCAGCGCCTTGGCCACCCGGTCTTGGTCCGCCGAACTTTTCGCCGTCACCGAAAGGCTGATCACCGGCTCCGCCACAAAAATGCTCTCCAGCGAATAATTCAGCGTTTCATCGCAGATCGTATCCCCGCTGGCGCAGTCCACCGCCAGAAGCCCCACGATATCCCCCGGCCCGGCGTCCGAAGTTTCCTCCCGGTTGTTCGCGTGCATCCGCACGATCCGGCTGATGCGCACCGTCTTGTTCGTCCGCGCGTTGCGGTACGACTGGCCCTTCTCCAGTTTCCCCTGGTACACCCGAACGTAGCTGAGCTGCCCGAACGTCTCGTCCACGATCTTGAACACCATCGCCACCAGCGGCGCCTCCGGATCGCTCACCAGGGGCGTCTCCGCTCCCTCGTTGTCGTGGTTCCGCGCGAAGCTCGTCCGGTCCAGCGGGCTGGGCAGATAGTCGCACACCGCGTTCAGCAGGGGTTGCACCCCCTTGTTTTTGAACGCCGATCCCATCATCACCGGCACGATGTCCCGGTTGATCGTCGCTTCCCGGATGATCTGCCGGATCATCTTCTCCTCCACCGGTTTCTCCTCCAGCAGCATCTCCATCAGCTCGTCATTGTGCATGCTCAGAGAATCCATCATCAGCGTCCGCGCCTTCTTCGCCGCCTCCGTGTATTCCGCCGGAATCGCTTCGCATTTCACATGTTCCCCGTTGTCCCCTTCGAACCGCAGCGCCTGCATCGTCACCAGGTCGATCACCCCTTCGAAGCTCTCGCCCGCCCCCATGTTCAACTGCAGAGGCACGATATTCAGCCCCAGCTTCTCCCGGATCTCCCGGCACACCCGCGCCGGGTCCGCCCCCGTCCGGTCCATCTTATTGATGAACGCGATCCGCGGCACCCGGTACCGCTTCATCTGCCGGTCCACCGTTACCGACTGGCTCTGCACCCCGCCCACCGAGCACAGCACCATGATCGCCCCGTCCAGCACCCGCAGCGATCGCTCCACCTCCACCGTAAAGTCCACGTGCCCGGGCGTATCGATCAGGTTGATCTGCTGCTCCCGCCACTGCACCTGCGTCGCCGCCGACGTGATCGTAATCCCTCGTTCCCGCTCCAGGTCCATGAAGTCCATCGTCGCCCCGCCGTCCCCGCCCCCCTGCACCTCCAGCATCCGGTGAATACGCCCCGTATAATACAGAATCCGCTCGCTCAGCGTCGTTTTCCCCGAATCGATGTGGGCCGAGATTCCAATGTTTCGTATCTTGCTGATTCGCTGCATATCGTCCGTTTCCTTCTCGTTTTTCGTTCCTGTAGCGTTTTAAGTCTCGTAAACTATGTATAAACCGTAAGCGCTTAATGACTTCCGGATTAGTGTTCCGTTTTTCCCTCTCCCGGCGTCCCTCCGCAAGGAACAGCCTCACAAGGCCGTTTCACCCCCAAAAAGCCATGGGAAACCTATTATTCTATCCTTATGATAAATCTTGTCAAGGGGAAAAATCGAAGGTTGAAAGATTTTTTGCTCGCTCCGCACCCGTTCCCGCTCACCCAATCCCCGGGCATGCGTTCCCCAAACACCCCATTCTTCCCTCCCCCTTGCCCTGCCCGCACATCCCTTCATGCCGGGCTGACCCGGACAGGCACATCCCGCACACAGGATTAACGCACAGGCCGTTTTCAATTCATTATTTCCATGGCCTTA
>CAZOTP010000048.1:0-15452 GCA_964582655.1 uncultured Pirellulales bacterium
GTGGGCATGACCGGCTGTGCGGCGGGGGGGCGGTCTGTGCCTGCCGGGTATGCTGGGCAAGCGGGATTCCGCACAGCTCCCATGAACCGGGTGCGAGTGGGTTTCGTCGGCATCGGCGGCATGGGCGGCGGCCATGTGAAGAATCTGCTGGAGATCGAGGGAGTGGAGTTTCGGGCATTCTGCGCTATTCTGCCGGAAAAGGTCGAACGGGCCCAGAAATGGGTCGAAGAAAAAGGCCTCCCCACACCCGCCGCCTACACAAAAGGCCCTCGTGATTTCGAGCGGATGTGTGAAAAGGAGGAACTTGACTTAGTTTATACCGCTACGCCGTGGGAATGGCACGTTCCGGTTTGCGTCGCCGCGATGAAAAACGGCAAGCACGCCGCCACCGAAGTCCCCGCCGCCGTGACCCTCGAGGAATGCTGGCAGCTGGTCGAAACTGCGGAAAAATACCACAGGCACTGTGTCATGATGGAAAACTGCTGTTACGACCGCGAGGAGCTAATGTTCCTGAGCATGGTTCGAAAAGGTCTGCTCGGTGAGTTGATTCATGGTGAAGGAGGCTATATGCATGACCTGCGAAACCTCAAACTCACTCCCCGGGGGGAAGGCCTCTGGCGAACCGCCCATTCGATAAGCCGAAACGGCAATCTATACCCCACCCACGGCATCGGGCCGGTTGCTCAGTGCATGGATATCAACCGCGGGGATCGATTCGATTACCTCGTTTCTATGAGCAGCAATGCCCGCGGATTGCATGAATTTGCCATTGCCAAATACGGCCCGGATCATGAACTTGCCAGGCAAACCTGCGCCACCGGCGATGCGACGACCAGCCTTATTAAAACCGTCAAGGGACGCACCATTGTACTGGGACACAACTGCGATTCCCCCCGCCCGTACAGCCGCATGACCATGATCCAGGGAACCAAAGGCATTGCAAGAAAATATCCCCGGAAGATGATCTACATCGAAGGGCGCACGGAAAAGGAACACTCATGGGAGAATCTGGATGCGTACTATGAGGAGTTTGAACATCCGCTGTGGAAGGCGATTGCCTCCCGCGGTGAAGGCTGCGGACATGGCGGAATGGATTTTATTGAAGATTACCGCCTTATCGAATGCCTGCGAAAAGGCGAGCCGATGGATATGGATGTTTATGATGCGGCCGCCTGGAGCGTGATTTCCGCCCTGTCGGAAAAATCCGTCGCCCATCGCAGCCGCGCTGTGGATTTCCCCGATTTCACCCGCGGTCAATGGAAGTCTCGCCAACCCCTGGGAATCATCACCGCATGAGGATTCATCGTTCCGTTTTTTTGGTTGTCGGGTGTTTGGCGACTCTTGGACTGGGATGGGGCTGCTCCCAACGGGAACAAACCGAATCCCAGTCAGTTTCGTCCGCTGCTGCTTCCAAGGTGGATAATGGATTTCATCAGACGTATAGCACCCGGGACACGAATAAGACTCTGTTGAAGTTTGTTATCAAACTCAATCGCGATACGTATCGTCAGAGCGACTGGGGGGAACCGCCTCAGTTTGCCGTCTGGCTCGAGGATGAATCCGGGCAAACCATTCGGACGGTATTCGTTACTCGCCGTACCGGTAAAGGGGATTGGCTCGGCAAGGTGGAATGCCCCGTTTCCCTGCCTTACTGGACCGGCCGATACAATCGCCAGAACGGCAGCGTCGGCCCTCCCACCGCGATGAATCCGCTTCCGGATGCCATGACCGGCGCTACTCCCAAAGCGGAGGAATTTCCTATTTTTACCGAAGCGGATCGAGGTGGCCGCTGGAACTATTATATCGAGGTCAACTGTTCCGGCGATTATAATGCCGCGTTCCGCTCACGGGATAACAATGGCATGCCCGATCCGCAGGGCAATGGACAGCCTTCCCTGGTCTATCGGGGACAGATTCAGGCCTTTCCCGGCGAATTTTCCCAACCTTCACTAATTGGTCGAACGGATCAGTGGCAGGAAACAGAGGAGCTCAATCCCGATCTATCCGGAATGACCTCCGCCAAAGATTTAATCGAAACAATGCAGGCTTCCTGCCTGGAATAAGACGGGATTCGCCTGAAATCAATCGGATTTTCGCTTCATCAAAACAAAATGCATCGAAGGATCTTCCGTCGGTCGTATCCGGCTATGTTCCTGGTAGCGTTTTTGAATCCATGACCACAGATCTTGCCCGTATCCCGTCCCAAACGGCTCTACGCCGAATTCCCGGCAATTGCGGGGCACAATCGCAATACAGTCCGGCGGATGAGCCGAAAAATCATTCAGAATCCGCGATTCGCCAAACATCAGCATTTCCGGCGGGATCACGCTGTAGTATGGCGTACTATTGACCCGGCGGGTCAGATAATTGACCATGATGCCTTCAGGGAGAACCGCCAGCGTACCTTCCGGTGGAATCCGATGCCGGATCTGTTCGAGAAGCTGGTTGTAAAACAAACCCCTGGCGTCGGCATAAAAACCATCGGTGCCGGAGGAGACCAGAACCGTTTTTCGTTCCATGCGAACATTCTGCATTTGTAAATAGCTGAATACCAGAACAACAAGCGACGCCAGATACCCCCCGCGAAACACGGCTGCGCTTCCACCCTTCCTGGCAATCCAGCCAGCAATCCATTCCAGGCACACCAGCCCCGTCAAAACCGCCGGAAGCCCAAGCCCGAATCCATAATGATGAATGCGGGCCCGCAGAATCATTTTCAATAAAAGAAGAAAACTCAGAATCAGAAAACTGATTGTAAGTGGATGGCTTGGATTCGACTCCGTTTGCCTTCGATTCCAAAACCGGTGTATGGCATAAAAAACAGAAGCGGTCAAAACCACTAAAGGAAGCGGCCGAAACGCATCCAGCCAGGAGGCATTCCTGCCGCAGAATCCTGCAAGAAGAATCCCCAGAAGAAAGAGTATCGAGGCGGCTGCCATTCGAAGCCAAAAATGGTCAAACCGGATTCGCAGCGCCATTCCGACCGGGATGAACGTCAGCAAAGCGTAGAGTCCCGTCCATTTCACCAATAGCCAAAGATTGTTCCTCCACTCCAGCGTCCCCAGAAACTGTCGATAAAACGAAAGTCCCGCCAGCGATTCATTCCCCAGATGCCTCCACGAGCCCGCCACACCCCGGAACGCCTCTCCCGGACTCATGGCCAGGGCGAGCAAGCCCCACGCGGCGAAAACAACGCTCAGAAAAATCATCGCAAACATCCCCGCGACAATCCCGATTTTTCGAAGGGAGAAATTCGTTCGATTTCCTGACGCGGCAAACAGCCCCGATCCGATTGCAAATATGCCTGCCAGAGCGACCTCCACTTTCGTCAGAAAAACCAGCCCCGCCAGTACGGAACAAAAAATAATCCATCTCCATCCTCCTTTTTCGGAATATCGAAATACGCCCCAGACACCGGCCAGCGCAAAGAGCAGTCCATGCGTCATCTCATGGGAATAGGGGCAGATAAAATTGTAATTTCCCCCGGCCAGCGTATGCCCAAATGCAAACAGCACAAAAAATAGCTCCGTGCCCAAAAATGCCGTCCACGCTCCGGCAATCGCCCGCAGAATCCGATACAGAAAGACCGAGGTGATTACCGTCAATCCCAAATTGCAAAACACCAGTGTCCGCAGACTCACGCCGAACAGGGTAAACCACAGCGCATTGAGATATGGCGAAACGGGGCCGTTAAAATACGCCAGGTCGCGGTAAAGAACCTTTCCCTCCGTCAATTGCCAGGGGATATACAGTTCGCGGCCAAAATCGATCTGCACATCCAGCCACTTCCCCCACGTCCAGAAGAGCATTCCTGCGGCGGTTGCCGCAAGAACAATCCATCCCAGACGGTCTGCGGAGAAAACAAAGGAAGCGGCTGGCTGCGATTGTTTGAATCGAGGATGGCGAACATGTGCCAATTGTTTCGACATGGACTCACTCGGCTGGAAACCGCGCTTTAGAAAAGGTTGCAGCAACCGGTTACAGCAAATCGAAAGCATCATCCAATTCTGTTTGGGATTACGCCACAGCCGTATCGGTGCCCTCTTCCTCGGATGCGTTGAACTTCACAGCCACCTTCTTGCTGACGCCCTGTTCCTGCATCGTCACGCCGTACAGCACGTCGCCGATGGTCATGGTTCGGCGGGAATGGGTGATGATGACAAACTGAGAATCCTTCAGAAATTCCTGCACGACCAGGTTGAACCGCTCGTTGTTCGCTTCATCCAGTGCGGCATCCACCTCGTCCATCAGGCAGAACGGGCTGGGCTTGCTCTTGAAAATCGCCAGAAGCAGAGCGACCGCCGTCATGGTTTTTTCGCCGCCGGACAGCAGCGAAATGCTCTGGGGCTGTTTGCCCGGCGGTCGGGCGATGATTTCGATGCCACATTCCAGAATGTTTTCTGGCTCTTCCAGAATGATATCCGCCCGGCCGCCGCCAAAGAGTTTGCGGAACAGTTCCGAAAAGTGCTGGCGAATCGCCTCAAAATTGGATCGGAACAGTTCTTCACTCTGCTGATTGATTTTTTGGATCAGCTGCTCCAGCTGACGTTTGGATTCCTGCAGGTCCGCCGCCTGCTGCGTTAAACTGCCTGAACGCTGCTCCAGCTCTTCCTGCTCGGTAATCGCATCAAGGTTGACGTTCCCCAGCCGTTCGATTTTCTGCTTTAAATCCGCCACTTCCTGCGCCACGGCGTCCCAGTCCATCTGCTGCACGGTATAATCCTGAAGACTCCGAGCAATATCCAGATTCAGCTCTTCCTGGGCCCGCTGCATGATATTCTCGCGGCGAAGCTGATTTTCATTCTGATGCATCTGGCATTCATGAAGTTTCTGCTGAAGCTCTTCGCGTGTGTTGTGGAAGAGGCGGGCCTGCTCGTTCCATTGCAGTTTTTCTTCCAGAAGACCGTCTTTTTGCCCGCGCAGGGAGCGGGTTTTTTCCTGGCTGATCTGTCGGGTTTGGAACAGCTCCGAAATCGCCATTTCCGCCTTTAGAATCGACTGCTGCGCCGTCATCATGTTCTGCTGGGAAGATTCCATCTCATGCTGCATCGTTTTGATGTTATGCTGCGCCTGGTGAATCTGGGTATGGACCGAGTGGATTTTCTCCTGCAGCGCCAGCTGTTTTTGCCGCGTCTGGCTGAGCTCCACCTTCCGGTCGGTGATCTGGTCCTGCATCTGCCGGTCTTGCTCCGAAAGCTGCCGGATCCTCTCTTCCAGCTCATCGATGTGCTGCTGCCGCTGCTGATTGACGGACTGGAGATTTTCCAGATCCTGCCGGCTTTCAATCTGCTGTTTGACCGACTGGTCGATCTGATGCTCCAGCGAGGCGATCTCCGAAGAAATCAGGGGCTGTTCCTGTTTCAGGCGGTTCAGATTCTGATCCAGCTGCTCCAGGCGGGACCGGGTCTCGATCTGTTCCGTGTTGTTTTCGTAAATCACGGTGCGCAGCTCCTGCAGATTCTTTTCCAGATGCTGCGCCTGATTGTTGAATTGTTCCGACTGATTTTGGAGTTGACGGATGGATTCCTCCACCTGCTCCAGATCCTGGGCAATCTGGTGCAATTCGCTTTTTCGCGAGATCAGTCCGTGCGCCGTTTGGCGAGGGCCCACGTGCAGGGTTCCGTCCGCTTCCAGCACTTCCCCATTCGGCGTGACCCAGCGGTATCCCGGCGGGGCCGTTTGCGCCAGCCGCAGCGCTGAATCCAGGCTATCCACCAGAATGGTTTTTCCCAGCAGATGCCACGCCAGCGATTCGTTCTCCGGCGCATACCGGACCAGATCGATAAGGTGAGCCTTCACTTCCGGATGGACCGAAAAATCATACCCGTTGGAATACGGCGGAAGCTGATTCAGGCAGATGACCTGGATGCGGCCTTTGAGCTGTTTCAGGCTGGAATCATCTTCCAGAATCGACTGGCTGGACGACGCCACCAGGTTCTGCGCCCGGTCCGCCAGCGCCGCCTCCACCAGGCCGGCATATTGAACATCCGCATGGATTAATTCGGCCACCATTCCCCGGATGTAATAAAAATTGTCTCCCGCCTGTTTTTTGCTTTGTAGAATATGACGGACACCCTGATCGACGCCTTCATATTTGGCTTCGAGATCCGCCAAAACCTGTTTGCGGGACATCATCCCGGAACGTTTTTCCTTTGCCGAGGCCAGCTGCTCCGTACACGCCAGACGCTGCTGGCTTACCTGCGCCAGCTGCTGACGCTTTGATTCGAGCTGTTCCTGCGATTGTGCCAGAAGCGATTGAATTTTCTGCTGTTTGTCTTCATACTGCACATGCTCGACGATCAACTGCTCGATCTGCTGGCCGATCTGACTCGAACGGTCATGCAGGCGGTTTTTCTGCCCGGTCAGCGTGTTTTTCTGGTGATCCAGGGAGTTGATCTCGTTGTGAAGCTGTGCCGTGCGGCGGACAATGTCGATCAGGCCGCTTTTTTCATCATCCAGCTGCGCCCGATATTCGTTCAGCTCCAGGGCCTGCTGCTGACGGGCCTGCTGGACCTGTTCCAGCTCTTGCTGCTGGTTCTGAAGCTGCCGCTGCGCCGCTTCCATATCCGCCTGGTCCTGCTCTGACTGCTGGTGCAGGATTTGGATCCTCTGCCGAAGCGACTGCATCTGCTGGCGGGACCGCTGCACAATCTGCTCCAGCTCGTCGCACCGTTTCCGCCCCATGTCAATGCGGTCTTCCTGATTGCTGATCTGGCTGGTGCACTGCAAGAGGATGTTTTCATGCTCGCGAATCTGTGTATCCGCCGAATCGATTTCGCTGTCCAGCAGCGAGAGCCGGTTCTGCGCCCGCTGCAATTCCGAGGAAATCGTGAGGATCTGTTCCTGGTTCTCCTCGATCTGCTGCTGGATCTGGTCTGCGTCATTTTGCAGTTGATGAAATTCGCTCAAAAACTGGTTCAGCCGCAGTTCTTTTAAACGTTCCGTATAGCTCTGGTAATTGCGCGCCTTGCCCGCCTGATATTTGATGGAACGAAGACGCTTTTCCAGTTCTTCGATCAGATCCATCAACCGAAGCAGGTTCTGGTCCGTTCGCTCCAGCTTGCGGATCGCCTCCTTCTTGCGGGCCTTGTATTTGCTGATGCCCGCCGCCTCTTCGAAAATCGCCCGCCGGTCCTGCTTGGACGATTGCAGCAGAACCTCCACCTTGCCCTGCTCGATGATCGAATACGCATCCGCCCCGATTCCCGTATCCATGAACATCTCCCGAATGTCGCGAAGACGGCATGGACTGTTGTTGAGCAGGTATTCGCTTTCCCCGCTGCGGTACAGTTTTCGGGTTACCGCCACCTCATCCAGATCCGTATTCAGCAGGTGCCTGGTGTTCGAAAACACCAGGGTGACTTCTGCCATCCCCATGCTCTTGCGGCTGTTGGAGCCGTTGAAAATCACGTCAAGCATCTGCCCGCCGCGCAGGCTTTTGGCGCTTTGTTCGCCCAGCACCCATTTAACGGCATCGACCACATTGCTCTTCCCGCATCCGTTGGGCCCGACAATCACAGTCACGCCGCGGTCGAAGGTAAACTCTGTATGATCCGCAAAGCTCTTAAAGCCGCACAGAACGATCTTCTTTAACTGCATGAGATCTGCAAATCCTCCATGATTGGAAATCAGCCGGCCGACTCCTCCGGTTGTTTGTGGATATAAAATTGAGAATCCAGAATGTGATTTTGGCACAGGGAATACAAAATCCCGACAATCTGTGAAAAACTCAGTTCCGCACCGCCGGGTTTTGTGCCGTCGGGAGATGGAAGCGTCATTGCCAGGCTTTGAACCAGGAAATCCAGCTCCCGGGAAGTCTGAAGGGATACAAACGTTTTCCAGTGAGGAAGCTGGCGGATGATTTTAATCCTCGGCTCTCCCGTCTTGGCGTCCAGGGTAACCAGCTTGTCCGAAGACTCAAAAAAGAAATTTTCCGTCAGGGCAGGGTCTTTCCCAAAAATCACCAGCCGAGGCGCCCCGACTGCCCAGACGCAAATCAGATTCTCGCCCCCGCTTTCCACGCGATCCAGCGAAAAACCGCCCGGCATCCCGCGGGATCGAATCTTCCGATCCGGCGTGGTGCGCAAACCTTCGTATGCCAGAAGCCGAATCCGCGTATTCGAGGAATCGATCAGTTTCGCCAGCGTCAATCGGGCGCGGGTATCATTGGCAAAGTCCTTCATCGCTTCCGTTGCCAGAATTTGTGCGGGATGCCCGTCCTGCAAGGCCATATCCGCCAGCGTATCGATCGCCTTGCGATCTTCCAGCGCCACCGCCGTCCGGGCGGCATAAAACCCCAGGAGGGAGGCGGAATCCTGATACAGCGGTTCAATGTACGGAAGAGCGTTTTTTCCGATGGATTCCCATATCAGCGCGATTGCCGGATAGTTCGCGCCGGGCTTCCGGACCATCTCATCAAGTTCCTTCAATCGCTGCTCCACAAAGCCGGGCCGATCCTGCACATTCAGAAGCATAATCAGCGAGATAAAACGCTGATAATTCGTACGATACGATTCCGGAATGGTCAGGGTGATTTTGCTCCGATCCGCATCGGCGATCTCCGGCTGACCGGGAGGCTGAAATCGCGTATTAATCTGACGCTTGATCTGCTGGGCGATTCGATAATCCGGATTCAGAATCGACAGGTAGATTTTGCGATCATACAGGGACTTTCCTCCCGCAATAACGGATCCCAGACGCGGATTGGAAGACGATTGCTCAGGGGAGAATGGATTTACGAATACGGATCCTTCCGCCTCCGCAACAGGACGGCCCGCCAGCACCCCCGAGGATTGCCCCGGAACCGTGACCCGGAGCTGTGTTCGCATCAAATATCCGCCCTGCAGAGAAGTTGTCTGGGTGTACGATAAGGGAACCACTTTGACATCGAAAAGCTCCCCTTTGGGCGCGCCCGCCGGAACGGTCCCCGTGACCAGCACGACCGATGTGGTCTTATCGGAAATAATATCCTCTGCCGACAAGGAACCATAATAGCCTGTCAGTACATTCTGGGCTTTTAAGGCCCCGATTTCTTTAATCAGGTATTTTTTTCGTAGTGGATCGCATTCACTGGACCCGGTATCCGAAAGCCCCAATACCAGGGAATACCCGCTGACTCGAAGGGGAGCATACCCTGTCAATTCGCACAACGAACTAACCGTATCGCGGGTAATCTGTTCCCGGGAGCTTTCTGGCTGTGCCTCCTTTTTTTCCGAACAGCCGTAACTGGTTAAAAATAAAAAGATTACAAAATATGTAAAAAGCCTTACGTTGCCGCGCATATCCAAAGGGCCCTTGTTTTTATTCCTATTTATCGGACTTATCCTGAAACCAACTTGAGCAAAATAGCACGCCATTCTGCTCCGGCTCCAATGGATTGTCCAGCAGGTTTTTGATCTTTCCAACTGCAAGGGAAATTAGCATTTAGGAACGAAGGGGTCAAGGGGAATTATCGTAGCAAGGGATGGGAATAAGCCGGGTTTAAAGGAAAAGCTCGCGATGCATCAAGAATTCATTTTGAATGCTGATATATTTAATAAATGCTTAAAATATAAAAAAATTCACTATTTATCGAAACTGTTTCTATGCTTTTATAGCCATTTGGCCAGAAGCTCCAGGTCTGCTAAGCTTGCCTGCCCTGTCTCGATGGTCCAGTGTATCAGTCCTGCTTTATAGAGCATCCGGCACACTTCCGGCAGGTTCATCTGATTTTCCTTACCCAGCCCGTAGTGCCCGTCCCGGTAGTCCTTCAGCGGAGCATCGTTTCGCAGAGGATTGGCGTGTAGGTGCAGACACGCCACACGGCCGCTTGCGGCCAGCATCTCCACCTGCTCCAGAAAATCCTTTCCGAACAGCAGGCAGCTCACCCACAGATGACTTACATCCAGGCACAGCGGCGATTCCATGAACAGCATCTGCTCGGCCAGCAGTAGCCCTTTGCTGTAGGCCGGGTAATCATTCTCGATGCACCACAAAATCCCCTGGTTCTCCTGGTGAATCCGCTTCAGCCGCGTTTTGACGCGCTCCCGCCGCACCGCGTATTCCTCCGTTCCAAAAAAATCCCGGTTTAGCGCGGCCCCGTCCCGCGCCAGCTCCGGGCGGTAGGCCTTGGCCATGCAGTCATCATAACTTCGCATCGTATTGAAAATCTCGATTGGAGCATCGGTCATGATAAATCCGTGAAACACCGCCAGTTTCCCGTTGTATCGCCGCATATCCTCCGCAGACCGCGCAAGTGATTCCATCGCATATCGTTCATCGATGTTCCCCAGGTTCATATAATACTTGCACCCGGCTGTCGGGGCATGAAAGCTCAGTTTTGCACCCGCCGCCGCCAGCTTGTCCATCTGCTCAGGGGTACTCACGTTATGGACCTGTACGCCGAACGTCCAGCCCTGTTTCTCGCAGAACTGCTCCGCCGCCGCCAGCTTCTCGGCGTAATCCGACTTCCACAGCGCCGCTGACGAATATTCCACATGAATGCCGCTCAAAGCCGCTTTTCTCCTTGCCAAGGCGTTAAAAACCAATAGCATAATCAAAAGCGACGCCGGATAAAGCGAAAAACAGAACTGCTTCAGGAATAACGAGTTATGCAGCCTTTTTCTCTGCTTATCAAGCCTGCCGGACCGGATTGCAATCTGGACTGCCGCTATTGTTTTTACAAGAACAAAACCGATCTGTTTGCTCCTGGTCCGCACCGCATGAGTCTGCAAACCCTCGAAGCTCTCGTCCAAAACTTTCTTTCTTTGAATTTCCCCGTCAGTTCTTTTGCCTGGCAGGGCGGCGAACCAACGCTTGTGGGACTGGACTTCTATAAGCAAACCGTCGAATTTCAGAAACGCTTCGACCGAAAGGGACAGCAGGTCTCCAACTCTATCCAGACCAATGGCATTCTCCTGGATGAAGACTGGTGTCGTTTTCTTCACGAAAACAACTTTCTCGTGGGCATTAGTCTGGACGGACCGCAGGATTTACACGACTTCTATCGAAAAGACCTCGCTGGCAACGAGTCATGGCAGCGGGTCATCGACGCCATCGACCGCTGTCTCGATCATCAGGTGGAATTCAACATTCTGGTTTTGCTGAACCGTCAGAATGTCCAAAAACCCGATGAAATCTTCGATTTCCTGCTCGAAAATGAATTCCTATTCTGGCAGTTCATCCCCTGCGTCGAAACAGATCCGAAAACCGGACAGATTGCAGAGTATTCCATCACCCCCGGCCAGTATGGCGATTTTCTCTGCCGCCTCTTCGACCGCTGGTTGGAACACACAGACATCAGCATCCGCCTGTTTGACACCATTCTCTCGTATTTCTTCCAGGACACGCATTCCGACTGCACGTTCAAATCCCGCTGCGAAGATTACCTCGTTATCGAACACAATGGCGATGTCTATCCCTGCGACTTCTTTGTCGAACCTTCCACCCGACTCGGCAATATCCATCAGGAATCGCTTGCCCGGCTAATCCGGTGTGATGCCAAACAGCAATTTGCCCGGAGAAAACGCTCCCTCCCCAATCCCTGCCTGATCTGCCCCCACAAACTTCTCTGCATGGGAGGCTGCCCCAAAGACCGCCGCATCCTATCTGATTCTTTCGCCTCCCCCAGTTACTTCTGTACTGCGTACAAACAGTTCTTTAGCCACGCCCTGCCCCTGCTCCGCCAGATTGCCGCCCATCTTGCCCTTGAAAACCGCCGCTGAGCGCGGGATATTCTTATTTCCGTTACACTTCCGATTTGTTCCAATGTGCCCCGAAATCTCAATCACCAGATGCACGGGCAATTCTGGCTTTCAGCTTCCATTCCTTCACGCCGCAATAGAGGACCGGCACGATCAGCATTGTCAGAATCTCGATGGTCATTCCGCCGAAGGAGGGGATGGCCATCGGAACCATAATGTCCGATCCGCGTCCGGTGGAGGTAAAAATCGGAATCAGCGCCAGAATCGTCGTTGCCGTGGTCATCAGCGCCGCCCGGACCCGCCGTTTGCCGCCTGCCAGAGTGGCCTGACGAATCTGGGCAATTGTGGCGGGCTTCTGTTCACGAAACGCATGATCCAGATACGTGCCCATGATGACACCGTCATCATCGCTGATGCCGAATAACGCAAGAAATCCCACCCACACGGCGATGCTCAGATTAATCGGGTGAACGTGAAAAACCTCCCGCAGATTCATACCGAACAGCGTAACATCCATATACCACGGTTGGGCATACAGCCAGATCAGCAGAAATGCTCCCGACCACGAAACGATCACTCCGGAAAAAACCATCAGCGTCGTGGATACAGCCCGGAATTGAAAATACAAAACCAGAAAAATAGAAAATATCGAAACCGGCACCAGCAGCATCATGGTCTGCGCCGCGTGCCGCTGATTCTCATAGGTTCCGGCAAAGGAAATATCCACGCCCGCCGGCCGGACAAATTCCCCCGACGCTTCTTTCTGGCGAATCATCCGCGCGGCATTTTCCACGACCTCCACCTCGGCAAATCCGGACTGCTTGTCAAACAAAACGTATCCTACCAGCACCGTATCTTCGCTCTTGATGGCTTCCGGTCCCCGCTCGTAGCGGATGTCGGCAAGCTGGATCAGCGGAATTTGAACGCCTTCCGCTGCCGGGACCAGGATTTTGCCCAACGTTTCGATCTGGCCCCGCAGCTCCCGCAGGTATCGAACGCGAACTGGAAAACGCTCCCGGCCTTCCACCGTCGTGGTGATCGGAATCCCGCCGATGGCGACTTCCACCACGCCCTGGAATTGCTCCATCGAAATCCCGTAGCGGGCCAGTTCCGCTCGATTCGGAACGATTTCCAGATACGGTTTGCCGGTAATCCGATCGGCGATCACCGTCGAAGGTTCCACGCCCGGGGTCTGCTGGAGAATTTTTTCGAGTTCGAAACCGACCTTTTCAATGACGGCAAGATCCGGCCCTTTGATCTTCACGCCCATCGCCGCACGCATCCCGCTTTGAAGCATGACCAGACGGGCGGAAATCGGCTGCAGTTTCGGGGCGCTGGTCGTTCCCGGAATCTGCGCGGCAGCCAGTATCTCCTTCCAGATGTCGTCTGGCGAATGGATATGATCCCGCCACTGCCTGTACGGCCTGCCTCGGGTATCCGGAATCAATTTGCCCATCTCATCCCGTAAAAAATCGCCGTTCGTTTTATCATATCGGAAATTAATCCGTCTGCCCGCCTCGTCGGTCACGTATTCATTTTTGTAAAGGATGACCGTTTCAATCATTCCGATCGGCGCCGGATCTAGAGCGGAATCCGCCCGGCCGATTTTCCCCGTTACGGATTCAACTTCCGGAATGCCGTAGATGGCAGCGTCTTGTTTCTGCAGAATATCCAGCGCCTCGCCAATGGAGGCATGGGGCATGGTCGTCGGCATCAGCAGAAAGGACCCTTCCTCCAAAGGTGGCATGAATTCCCGCCCCAGACCGGGGAACGCATGCGCGGCGGCATGCCACGCGAGGTTTGTCTTCAACCGTTCCGGCACAAAACCAAATATGCGGCTGAATCCCAGCCAGATTAACATTCCAAGTACCACCAGCGTTGCCGGCAGAGACAGAAATAAAACCTTGTGCTCCAAACACCAGCCCAGGATGCGTTCGTAAAAATGCTGGAAGAGCAGAATCAGCGTCATCAATCCACCGATCAAAATCGCTGCGAAGAGAAGATTTCGCAGCAATCCTCTCTGCACGCCCAGCGGATACCAGTCCTCCGTCAGCAGGACCAGCACCAGCAGGAGAACCAGGATATTCGCCGCCGCAGGCGCTGCCTTTTGGAATCGAGGTGGGATCGCCGGCTTCATCAGGCAATAAACCGCAAAGAGAATAATGACGATGCCGGTCAGCCAGCTATAGGTGAACCCAACCGCCAGACCCCCGATCGCCAGGATGCCGTACAGCAGCGTTCGGGCAAGGGAACCGCCGATTTTGCGGGGAACAAAGAGGATATGAGCCGCCGCCGGGATAATCGTCAGCGCAACTGCAAGGGATGCGAACAAGGCGAAGGTTTTCGTGAACGCCAGCGGTTTGAAGAGTTTCCCTTCCGGCCCGCTCATGAAAAACACGGGAAGAAAGCTGATGATGGTCGATGTGCAGGCGGAGAAGATTCCGCTTCCCACCTCCGCCGCGGCCCGGTGAATAACCTCGATGCGGGGCATATCCGGCGGATCCTGCTCCAGATGTTTCAGGATGTTTTCGCAGATGACGATTCCCATATCCACGATCGTGCCTACGGCAATCGCAATTCCCGACAGCGATACGATGTTGGCGTCCACCCCGAACAGCTTCATCGCGATGAAACATCCTAAAACAGCCAGGGGCATCACGGCGCTGATCAGAATGGAACTGCGAAGATGCATGACCATGATGAGAATCACGATCGCCGTAACGAGAATTTGCTGGTAGATGGCATCGTTCAGGGTTCCCAAGGTTTCGTAGATCAATCCCGTGCGGTCATAAAAAGGAATGATCGCGACCTTCGAGACCGTACCGTCCGGAAGGATTTTCTGGGGAAGGCCGGGAGAAATTTCCTCGATCTTCTGCTTGACGTTTCGGATGACCTCCAGCGGATTCGAACCGTAGCGGGCGACCACTACCCCTCCGACGGCTTCCGCGCCGCCCTTGTCCAGCGCCCCGGTCCGGACCTGCGGGCCCCAGGTGACGTTCGCAACGTGCCGGATCTGGACGGGCACATTCTGATTCACCTTGATGACGGCGTTTTCCAGATCCGTAACGGTTTTCAGAAAACCGATCCCGCGAATCAGGTATTCCACCCGGTTCAATTCGATGGTTTGCGCCCCCACATCAATATTGGACTGCCGCACGGCCGCGCAGACGGCGTTCAGCGACACGCCAAACGCCCGCATCGCGTCTGGTTCGACATCCACCTGGTATTCCCGCACGAATCCGCCGATGGAAGCGACTTCGCTGACTCCAATTGCCGAGCGAAGCTTCGGACGAACCTGCCAGTCCTCAATGGTTCGCAGCTCTTCCAGGTCCCACCCGCCAGCGGGATTGCCATTGGGATCGCGCCCTTCCAGCGTGTACCAGAAAATCTGCCCCAGCGCCGTCGCGTCCGGTCCTAGCCTCGGCTGAACATCGGCGGGCAGCGTGCCCGGCGGCAGGGAATTCAGCTTTTCCAGAATCCGGCTTCTCGTCCAGTAGAAATCCTTGCCGTGTACCAGTTTTTCACCCGCTGAAAAATCCTGGAAGATGATATAAATCGACGAAAATCCGAACATCGAGCTGCTGCGGATGGCCTTGATGTCCGGAATGCCCAGCAGCGCTGTCGTCAAGGGATAGGTGAGCTGGTTCTCCACATCCTGGGGGCTTCGGCCGGGCCACTCGGTAAACACAATCTGCTGGTTTTCCCCGATGTCAGGAATCGCATCCACCGCCACGGGATTTCGATGCCAGCCTCCCAGTTTCCAGTCAAACG